>JAVUPY010000088.1 GCA_032252755.1 Terriglobia bacterium | reverse complement strand
AACACTGCTCCGGAAATTGCAGTTCGCCGTCTTCTGTTTAGCCTCGGGTACCGCTATCGTCTTCATACGACAGACTTGCCTGGAAAGCCCGATATTGTTCTTCGGAGTCTGCATTGCGTGATGTTTGTGAACGGATGTTTTTGGCATGGCCATCGCTGTAAACGCGGCACTACACCTTCCTCGAATGTCGAATTCTGGCTATCCAAGATTGAGGGCAATCGAAAACGTGATCGGCGTGTTCGGAAGCAACTTAGGAGAAATGGTTGGCGGGTGTTGACGATTTGGGAATGCGAAACGCGCCGTGTCGAACGGCTAACTGAGAAGCTCAGAAACTTTATAGAAGCTACTTAAGTTCAAACGGAAAAGGGTGGCCGAACCTTTGCGTTCACTCCATCCGAACCAAATTCCCATTTTGGAACTCGCCGAAAGGTTTCCCCATCTCCGACCACCGACACCCTTGACCCCACGTTGTACAATTGTTCTGGACACAGTCCATCGAGCGGCGCCCCTAGCGGGCGCCGCAAGCTTTTGTGCCCTACCCTTCTCGCCCATAGTTGGCGAGAGGGTGGGGCATTTGAATTTCCGCTCTTTCTCATCCCGACTCGTCGCTGCGGTACAGGCCGCGGCCGACGCCCACCCAAGACCCCGTCTTGGGCCTGTCCTCTCTCGTCTTCACTCTTCGCCCGTAGCCTTTGACTCTTAGCCTTCGACTTTTGACTCTCGACCCTTGGCTTTCCGCTTTCGACTAGTTCTTTGGGCTCTTCGTTCTGCCCTTTGCCCTCTGCCCTTTGCCTTCATCCCCGGTACCCGGTACCTGGTACCCGGCACCCAAGGAGTTCTCCATGCCCACACTTCGTCTCTGTTCTCATATCAAAACCAACGGCATCAAATGCGGCTCCCCGGCCCTTCGCCATCACACGCTCTGCTACTTCCACTACCAGTGGCAGCGCCGAGACCAGCGCCGCATCCGACTCAGCGGCCCCATCGGCATGGGCAAAAATAGCGGTATCGAACTCCCGCTCCTCGACGGCCCCGAAGCCATCCTGCTCTCGATCATGGAAATCCAGCACGCCCTCATCGACCAGCGCATCCCCATCAAAATGGGCACCGCTCTCCTGTATTCACTTCAACTCGTCCTCCAGGCCAAGATCTCCGCCTTCGGCCTCGGTCACAGCGGCTCCGTCCGCGAGTGCCCCGAACTCGATAACGAACTGGAAATGGAACGCGCCCGAGCCATGCGCCCCGCCAAAGAAAAATGCGCCGCTTGCCCCAAACGCGACGACTGCCTCTCTCCCCGCAACTGCCGCAAACTCCCCAAAGTCCCCGGCTACCACCGCGTCGGCGACCGCCTCGTCCCCAATAAACCTGAGGTCGCACAACAAACCGACTCGTCATCCCGAGCGGAGTCGCTCAGCGACGTAGTCGAGGGACCTGCATCTCTCCCGATCGACACCACCCAACCTTGTCATCCTGAGCGCAGCGCGGCTGTATCGCGCGGAGCCGAAGGACCTTGTGTTTCCCCGGCCGAAGCCACGACCCTTTCGAACTCACCGATCCCGCAAACAAGCACGGCTCTCGATTCGGTTCGAGAAAGTAGCCCCGCAGGTGACTGCGGGGAAAGCGCACCGCCCAAATTTCCCCCGAGTCGCGCGCACGCGCGACGCCAGGTCGATGCCACCGAAGAGAAACAAACGGTCCTTCGACTCCGCGACTCACGTCGCTGCGCTCGGGATGACACCTCAAAAACCGACGCTATCTCCTACGCGCACTGTATTTTGGGATCTAACCCAATGGCCCACATAGATCTTCAGGGAAAATTTCCGCAACTCGTTGAAATAAAACGAGAGCAAAACTAGGGGGTGCTGCAGGAAAGTTTGGTTACTCGCGCCCATGGTCTTCCCCGGGCGGCGTTGCGGGCACGGCAGGTGCTGGGGGCAGAGTCGTCGGGATGTCGGTGCCGTGGAGGCGGACGTAGACGGATGCATCCCATGCAGCCTGCTGAAGTTTGCGAGCTTGCGCGGGTGGGAGGTCGATGAGCACGGCGTTCTTGCCGGGAGATGGGGTCCCGGGATAGAGGTTCACAGGACCGACGCTGAGCCGAGAGGGCAGGCCGACAGGGCTGCGTCCGAAGAGCGTGGCGTAGAAGACGCATGCGCTGAGATAGGTTCCGGCGGGAGATGGGTGGGAGCTGTCGCGATAGAAGAGATTGATGGATGGCTCTTCTTTTTCGACTTCGGCCCATGCGATTCCGACGGGGGAGACAATGCCCTTGGTTTCGCGAGTTACGCGCATGTAAGCGGCGTTCAGGGCGGCCTGATTCTCGGGGACTGTCTTGCTCGCCCATGTCAGGTAGAAGACGGGGATGGCTCCGGCGTCCTTGATTGCGTTTGCGAAATCCACCGCGTAGGTATGGAACAGTTCGTCGGAGAAGATTCGGCGCTTGCCTTCGAAGTAGAAATTGTTTCCGAGGGTGCTTTGATCCTGCAGGACGACATAATCCCACTTTTCATTTGCGAGGGCGTTGCGGGTTGCGGTGCGATTCCAGTGATCCTTCAGGCTGAGACCGCCGCGAGCCTGCATCTCGTAGACGATCTTTTTCTGATGGCCAGCTTCGGCCAGCCGGGCGAACATCTCGGGCAGATTATTGAAGTACGTGTAGCTGTTGCCGATGAAGAGAACTCGGAGCGACTCTTTCTCGTAGGCACCGGGTTCCTGGGCCCGGAGAGGAAGGAAACAGAGAAGAAGGATCGCGAGGACGAGTCGAGGGAACCTGGGGTGATGCATGGGTAGACTCCGATTCGGAGTATAGAAAATTAAAATGGGCCTGTCGCCAAGGAGCGGTGACGTTTCCTTGACCACAAGCCCATTCGATCCTGAAGCGGATCGGAGGTGATGTATATATGGTACCCCCATCCGGCCTGATGTCAAGGCTATAAACAGTGTTCCGGGGCGCGAAATAGGCCAATATCCGGGCCTTAACCCCATCGGGAGAGGTGCATTGAGCAGGGTGGCGGAACCTGGCAGCCCTCCGGAACCCCTCGTCCCAAGCCGTTCTTAGATCGAGACCCAGGGGGGTGCAAGCTCGAAATCGCGAGTGTCCCTGCGGCATTCGGGACCAGTGCCGTCCAATATGCCCGGTGGGGCTAGTGGCTGAAGAATGGGTGAATCGTGGCCTCGGCTATGACCAGCACGAGGGTAAGGACGGAAGCCGCAAAGCTGAAGGCAAAGCCGGCTTTCTGGCGAGCGGTGAGGGCGCGTTTGCGCCAGCGAGCGGAGGGGAGATTGCGCAGGCGGTGCGCGTTCCAGAGTACGACGAGCGTGATGAGGGCGAGGATGGTGGAAATGGCCATGAGTGGGAGTCGGACGATGTTGGCGTGAAGTTCGGAGGTCTTGAGGGCGGCGGCAAGAGCGGCGATTCCGAGAAAAATCTTTGCCGTACTGCTGGCGACGAGGATGGCGCAGGCCCCCTGGATGATTCCGCCAGCCACAGATGTAATGGAGAGCAGGATCGGGGTTCGCTCGGAGGAGTGGTCTTCAGCGATAGCGGTTTCCTGGTTTGGTTCGGTTACTGATTGGGACGGCAAAGTACACCTCGACGTGGTTGAGATGTGTGGGGAGGGAGAAAGTTACAAATTTGAGGATTTGTGGGGCACGAAGGTTCGTCCGTTCGCGGGAAAATACCGGTCCCTCGACTCGGGTTTCCCGGGCTGGAGAAAACGCGCGGGACCCCTCGCTCGCTCGGGATGACGTTTTCTTAACGAGAACTGTAACTTTCTGTGCTGGCGGACATCTTTGCGACAGGGCCCATCTGTCTGGAGCGAGTCTTGGCGAAGGCCGTTGAAAAAGAGGATGCGGGTGCCGCGCTGCGCGAGCGGGAACTGATCGATCGGGTTCTCGCGGGCGAGCTTGAGCTGTTTTACGAGCTTGTCGCGCCGATCGAGCGGCGACTGTACTTCACGGCGCTGGATATCGTGCGGGCCGAGGCCGATGCGGAAGAGGTTGCGCAGGAGGCGATCCTCAAGGCGTTTCGCAACCTGAAGAGCTTTCGCGGAGACTGCAAGTTTTCGACGTGGGTTTTCAGCATAACGGTGAATGAAGCCCGGATGCGGTTGCGGCGAAATCGCGAGGTTTTGCTGGACGATCTGCAACCCGAGGAAGAAGAAGGGGACTACACGCCGCTGCAAATCGCCGACTGGCGGGAGATTCCGTCGGAGACATTGGAGAGGCAGGAGATGAGGGCGCATCTCGGGGCGGCGGTGGCGTCGCTTGGCGAGCGATACAGAGAGGTGCTGATCCTGCGGGACATGAATGGGCTGAGCATTGCGGAGACGTCGAAGGCGCTGAACATTACGGAAGCGAATGTGAAGGTTCGACTGTTGCGGGCGCGGCTGATGCTGCGCGACTACTTTGTGGAACACAGCCTGTTGCAGAAACCCCAGAAGGCGGGGAGGGCACGATGAAGATCAGCTTGAGTTGCGCGGAGGTTCGGCGGGAGATTTCCAACTACCTGGATGGAGATGTGACGCCGGCGTTGCGGTCGCTGATCGACGCCCACCTGGAGCAGTGCCAACACTGCGCTCTGCTGCTGGACAGCACGCATAACGTGCTGGTGCTGATCGCGGACGAGAAGCGGTTTGAGTTGCCAGCGGGATTCGGACAGCGGTGGCGAGAGCGGTTGCAGCAGGAGTTTGAGGAAATTCGGCGAAATTCGTGAAGGTGTTTGGGGAGAGGCGCTCCTCGTTGTGATTGACAGTTTTCTCATTGACGATTGAAAGACACACCCGTCGAGTTACGTAAGCAGGTTGCGTTGGCGCAGAAATTCGGCGACAACCTGCGCCGCATCCTTCTTTTCACCATCCACAGCGTAATTCAGGTGCCGCATGTCTTCGGCGGTGATGCGCCCGGTGAGGGCGTTGAGCGCTGTGCGAACTTGCGGGTGTAGTTGCAGGGTTTGCGGGCGAACGATGGGCACGGCTTCGTATGGCGGAAAGTAATGTTTGTCGTCTTCGAGGACGACGCAGCCGAGTGCCGCAATGAGGCCGTCAGTATTTGAACCGGCGACGATGTCTACCTGCCTGGCCTCGAGTGCGCGATAGAGCAGGCCGAGATCCATGACGCGCGGTGGTTCGGCGAAACGAAGTCCATAGGTCTTGACGAGGCCCTGGTAGCCGTCGGGACGTTCGAGGAATTCGTAACCGACGCCCATGCGCATGTGCGGCGCGACGGCGGCGAGGTCGGAGAGCGTGCGCAAGTTGTATTGATGCGCTTCGTCGGCGCGCATAACCATGGCGAAACTGTTGTCGAAGCCGAGCGAGGGCAGGACGTCGAGATTGAACCTTTGACGATAGAGCCGCTTCACGATGTCGAAGACATTGGCGCGGTTGGACTGCGGAGGTTGCTTGAGGATGGCGGTAAGGGCGGTGCCGGTGTACTCGACGTACATATCGACGCGTCCGGCGAGGATGGCCTGCTGGCAAATGTAGGTCCCGGCGAGATAGAAGCGGCGCTCGATGGGGAGATGCGCGTAATGCTCGATCGTCTGAGCGAGCATCTCGCCGAGGATGAGTTGCTCGGTGAAATTCTTGGAGCCGATGGAGACCTGGTTTTTGCGCGAGGTACAGGCGGCGAGCGAGAGGCCGGCGATGCTGAAGAGGAAGGCGCGACGGTCCATATCAGTGGCGCGGGCGCTGGAGGGCGCGCTGGACCAGGCCCAAGGCTCCGTCGGCGGCGAGCGCCATGAGCGCGGCCGGGATAGCTCCAGCGAGGATGACGTTGTTATCGACCATGGAGAGTCCGCGGAAGATGAATTCGCCGAGACCCCCGGCGCCAATGGCGGCAGCGATGGTTGCGACGCCGATGGTGATGACGGTGGCGACACGCACGCCGGCGAGGATCACAGGGGCGGCGAGAGGGAGTTCGACCTGGAGGAGGATCTGGCGGGAGTCCATGCCCATGGCGAGAGCGGATTCCCGGACGGGAGCATCGATACCGCTGATGCCGGTGTAAGTGTTGCGAACGATGGGGAGCAGCGCGTAAAGAGTGAGCGCGGTGATGGTGAGGCGATCGGCACGAACGCCGAGCCAGGGAAGCGGCAGCAAGAGGCCGAAAAGGGCGAGACTGGGGATGGTCTGGATGACGTTGTTTGTACCGAGGATCAGGGTTTTCCAGCCGGGCTTTCGCGTTAATAAAATTCCGAGCGGGACACCGATGGCGACGGCGAGCAGCATCGACATGCCGACGAGCCACAGGTGCTCCCAGATGAGGGTGGCGACTTCGAGTCGATGCCTGGCAAGGAATTGAAAGAAGTTCATTGGAGTTCTTTCAGGGCCGACCTAGGGGCTAAAGCCCCGATGCCTCTGACGCTTCAACGGCACGGCTGAAGCCGTGCCCCTTCAAAACTGACTCTCCTTCAAAACTGACTCTCGAAAACTTTGTACCCGGCCCTGAAAGCGTCTACGTATGATCTCGCGGTCGGATCGCTGGTCGCGAGAAATTCCTTTGGTGGCTGCACGGTGAGCAGGCGGCCTTCCTGAAGGAGCGCGATACGGTCGCCGAGCAGCAGGGCTTCGCCGACGTCGTGAGTTACGAAGACGACGGTCTTCTTGAGGCGCTGTTGAAGCTGCTGAAATTCTTTTTGTAATTGGGTACGGCTCAGCGGATCGAGCGCACCGAAGGGTTCGTCCATGAGCAGGATGGGCGGGTCGGCCGCGAGTGCGCGGGCGAGGCCGACACGTTGACGCTGGCCGCCGGAGAGTTGATCGGGATAGCGAGTGAGGAAGCCGGGTGGAAGATCGACGAGAGCCATTACTTCGCGCACCCGTGCGGCGACTTTCTCTTTCGGCCAGCGCTCGAGTCGGGGGACAAGAGCGATGTTCTGTTCGACGGTGTAGTGCGGAAAAAGGCCGACTTCCTGGATGGCGTAGCCTATTTTTCGGCGCAGCACTATCGGATCCCAGAGCGTCGTGGGCATGCCTTCGACGTGGACTTCGCCTTCGGTAGGCTTGAGCAGCCGATTGATGAGTTTCAGCGAAGTGGTTTTGCCCGAGCCGCTGCGACCCAGCAGCATGAAGACTTCGCCGGGCGCGATCGAGAGATTGAGATCGAAGAGGAGTTCGCGGCTACTCTCGAGCCGATAACTCACGTGGACGAATTCGATCGCGGAATGGTCGGGCATGGCTTGACGGCTGGTGCTTTCGGCGCGAGGCCGAATCCCGCGCGCTGCGATGACGCGTGGCGCGTCGCATCAGGGTACCAGAGGCGGCGACGGGTTGCGACTGCGCAGGTTTTGCCACGCGCCACTGATATACGTTGTAGCCGTAGATGCCCAGGCAGAAGAGGTTTGCGGGGATGAAGCCGGTTTGCTCGGTCTGGAGGCCGATGTAGCAGATGATGACGCTGTTGGCGGCGGCGACGAGCCAGCCCTGCCAGTGCCGTTTGCCGATGAGGACCGTGGAACCGATGGTAAGACAACAAGAAATGTAATCAAGACGCATGAAAGTACTTCCATTCAGCTAAGACTTACCTCCTTTATGCAAGCGAGGGAATCCGACATACGTCGTAGGGACGGTTACAGGAGGGACTGAGACGAATGGAGAATCGGGCATCGTGCGATTGAAGGAATAAAGACCCACATCTGCGAAAAACGCGTAGATGTGGGGCACCGAAAAAAGAAAGGGAGCCTAATTCAGGCTCCCGAGTGAGAGAAGAGAACTGTTTAGTTCACGGTGACGTTGATCACCGAGCTGTGCGTGATGGTGCCGTTGGTGGCATGCACGGTCACGGCGCCGATCACTGGGCCAGTGTTGCCGTTTCCGCCGGAACTTGAACCACCGCCGCAGGCCACCATCGTGACGAGCAGGACGAGAATGGCAAGTGTGGAGAGAATCATCCAGCGTTTGCGCGAGTTCTTGCCGACGACGAAGACGCTTCCGAAGAGGGCGGCGAATGTTGTCCCCAGGGCGAACGGCAGATGAGGCGAACGGTTACTGGCTAGCTGCGAACTGGCCGCAATGGAAACCGTAACGGCAGCGTTGGGCGTAACCGAGGTTATGGTGTTGCCGCCGGAGTTCTTTAAAGAACAAGTCGATGTGCCGAGGCTGGAGGAGACCGAGCAGGTGAGATTTACGGCACCGGTGAAGCCGTTCTCGGCATAGAAATTGAGTGATGCCGTGCCGGTAGTCCCGTGAGGGATCGTCAGGTTCGGCGACGTGTTGAGGATCGTGAAGTCGGCGGCCGGAGCTGGATCGGCCCAATTGTTGACGAGGGCTGAGGCGTCCGGCGATCCGAGACCGGTGGTGGCGTCATAGCCGGTGCCGGCCGTATAGCCAATGGTGCCGCCGGACGGGCAATCCCTGGTTCCGGTGGTGCAGGGAACCTTGTTGTCGCCGGAAGTGATGTCGTGGAAAGCGGATGGGTTCGTGCTCGCCAGCGAGTACAACGCCGGATTGATATTTCCCTGACGCTGTCCGGTCTTCTGATTGATAAGGGCAACGATACCGGCAAAGGTGGGGACACCGGCGGAGGTTCCGCCGACTACCGAGAGGTTGGTGTTATTGGCATCGCGCCAGCCGTCGGGGAAGTTCGTCGGGTTCACGCAATATCCAGGCGTGCACGTGAGATAACCGTCATGATCGACCGACGCTGCCATGGCTACGTCAGGGACCCAGCGGACGTCGTCCGATGGAACGCCGGGGCCGGTCTGCCAACTGGGCTTGGTGAAGAGAATGCTCTTACCGCCGCCGCTCGCCGCGAAGCTGGTTCCACCGTTACTCAAGTCGGAGAGGGTATCGTTCCAGACGACTTCGGGGATATAGGATTTCGCTGTTCCGTAAACGGAGTTGTTGGTGGTGTTCCAGTAATCGCCCGAGCCTTCATTGAAGGTGGTTCCACCGACGGCGGTGCTATAGGGGAAACTCGCGGGGACGTCAACGGCGAGGCCGTGAGTTGCGCTGGTCACAGATGCCGAAGATGTGGCTGGATAATCGCAGTCGGCGGCGCCGTCGTCGCCGGAGGGCGTCACGACAGTCTGGCCCTGCGCGTTGGCCTGCTGAAGCCACCCGGCGATGGTAGTCAGGTCGCTGGCAGCGAAGTTCGGTTCGCAATCGCCGTAGCTGATGCTGATGACCGGCGCCAGATCATGGTCGATGGCGTAGTTGAGCGAATCGAAGGCGCCGCTGGTGTTCTGCCCGTCAGTGTGCACGTAAATAATCTGCGCGTTCTTAGCGACAGCTCCGGCCCACTCGATGTCGAGATAGGCTTCGTCGAGGTCACTCGAATTGGAAATGGCACTACCGCTGGTAATGACATCGGTGACAGATTTGGCGGGCAAGCCGGACAACTGGCGGAAAGTGGTTACGTTGCTGTAATCGACCTTGGTCTGGCCCATGACGGCGATCTTCTGGCCGGTGCCGTCGATTCCCGCGTTGTAGAGTCCGTGCAGGTCGTAGATGGTGGCGAAGTCATCGGGCGCGAGGAAATGATAGCCGGACTGGGTCGAGGTGAACTTCGGCTGTAACCGGCGGGAACGTGCGCGGGGCTTGAAGTTATGTATCCGCACGCCGGCGACCACATTCACGAGAGCAGAGGGAATGGAGGGTTCAGTGGCGTTCGCGTAACGCAGCTTGCCGTTGATCTCGTACTGGTGGATTTGCGTGTGAAACGCTGCGCTGACCTGTGCAGCGCTGCCGTCGAAAGCGATCCAGGTGCGGCTGCGGGCGATTTCACTGACAGTAAAGCCGCGCGATTTCAGCCAGTCGACGACCTTGGCGTAGTCTCCGGCGCTGAGACCGAATTGATCGGCAAACTGTTCAGGCGTGAGCCACTGGTGAAACTTGGGCGAGGCCGGGTTCTGAAGTTCGCCCAACAACGTCGCAAGATCGTTCTCCTGCTGGGCAGTGCGCTTGAAGGAGATCAGCATGTGCTGGACGGTAAAGGACGCAGGGACGGCTCCCTGGTCGACGCCTAAACTTATGCGAGGAGAGACGTTCCCCTTCAGAGTTGCAATCCTGGAGTTGTCGATCGGGCCGGTGATGCGGTCGCGAGTTACCTGCGTTGCGAATAGCGAATTGCTCAAGAACAGCAGCAGGGCAAGGAATGGGGTGAATCTCAGGTGTCGCATAAACCCTTTCGCGCGGGCTCAAAAAATCGATTTCGAGAGACTGGAAATTAACTGTTGATAACACAAATCTGGCATGCAAGTTGCTGGTATGAGCCTAAAATTCGGCTGACGTACCTGTCACGTTACGCACGACCAAGTCCTCCAGCTAGAACTTAGCCCCCGCTTCTTGCGGGGGCTGAGCCAGGAAAACGTGAAACTCAATCCTCAGGCCGGAACGTGTATCCGATCGAAATGCCTTCGCGGAAGACGTTCGGACTGGTGAACTCATAGTTGTGGCGTACGAAGTAGGCGTGGACCTCTGGCCGAATAAAGACGGAGTGCGTCACATAAAACTTCAGTCCGCCGCCGACATGGAGCAACAAATGATTACTGCTCTGGTAGTCGGTGCAACCAGTGAAAGAGCAATTGTAGTACGGGGTATAGAAGCGAACGCTCTCACCACCGAAGCCAGCCATAATTTCCGCACCTGCGCGGTTGCCGAATCGGGGCGCCCAGATGCCATTGACATCATAGAAGATGGGGCGAAATGGCTGGTAGCCGCCCCAAAGGTTCTGCTTGGCGCGCCAATTGACTTCGCCCTGCACACCGAGTTGATGCTTCAGAAGGACATCGCCGCTGAAGCCGAGGAATGTGCCGCCGCCGATGATCTGGGGCGAAAAACTTGGTGAACTCAAGTTGCTGGGACTGGTGACTGCGCTGGCCCCGAACGCGATATCGAGCTGCTGCGCCTGGGCGAGTCCTGCCATGAGTCCCAGGGTCAGTACCGCAAGAAAAGTGATCTTTCTCAAAACTTCCCTCCAACCGGTTGAAGATACTTGGCCTTTCCTGAGAACCCGAATTCCGCAGAAAAGTGGCGGAAAGCGGGGCGGATTACATGTGTGATTCTGGTTTCAGCAGGAACGTTGCCGAACTCGGCAAGTACCTGTATTTCCGTGCGGTTCGTGACATGAGTCACGGACGTACATGGACGTGCGGACGAGAATAAAAGGTTCTTAAGTTTTGTTAACGACAGGTGGAATTCTATGGAACCGTTCCGTCATCACGTTTTTGTTTGCACACAACAGAAGGCCGAAGGGGTAACCTCCTGCGCCGCGAGCGGCGCGTTCACGCTATTGGACACGCTGGGGAAGGTTCTGCAAAAAGAAGGGCTGGACGACGATGTGCAGGTAACAACCTGCGGCTGCATGGGGCTGTGCGATGAAAGCCCCGTGATGGTCGTCTACCCGGAGGGTACGTGGTACCGCAAACTGCAACCGGACGATATTGGCGAGATCGCGCGTACGCACCTGAAAGACGGGAAGGTCGTGGAACGGTTGGAGTGGAAGGACGCGGGCGCGATGAAGACACTGGCGCTCGACCATCGCGATAAGTATCGGGCCATGGTTAAGGCTCGCGATCAGGCGGGAACGCTCCCCGACGATCTCAACGAACTCATTCGCGGTTACATGCCGAGCCGAGTCGTCCTGACGGCGCTGGAACTCGATGTATTCACGGCGGTGGGCAGCGGAGCCACAGCCGATGCGGTCTCGGAGAAGCTGAAGACAAGTTTGCGCGGGACTGAAACATTGCTGAATGCGCTTGCCAGCCTGGGCCTGCTGAAGAAGAGCGACGGACGGTTTGAATGCACCCCGGCGAGTGCCCGGTTTTTCAGCGCCGGGTCAAAAGACAATGCGCGACCCGGGCTGCTGCACATTGCGAATATCTGGCATGGGTGGTCGAATCTCACCAATATCGTGAAGTCGGGCGAAGTCACGAAGGGCGCTCGCTCGAAGGAAGGGACGGAGGACTTCATCGCCGCGATGCACCGCAATGCTACTGAACGAGCGCGGCTGCTGGTGAAGTCCCTCGGGACAGACGGCGTGCGGCGGATCCTCGATCTCGGGGGCGGCTCGGGTGCTTACTCCGTCGCGTTCGCGAAAGCGGAGCCCTCGGTTGAAGCGGTGATTCTCGACGTGCCGGAAGTCGTAGGCCTGACGAAAGACTATGTCGAGGATGCTGGAGTGGCGAACCAGGTGAAGATCCGTCCCGGCGACATGCTTACCTCTCCGCTCGATTCGGGGTATGACCTGGTGATGCTCAATGCTATCTGCCACATGTTTTCTCCGGCACAGAACCGGGCACTGCTGAAACGCGCTTTCGGGGCGCTCGCACCCGGCGGACGGCTCGCGATCCAGGATTTCATCCTCAATCCCGACAAGGCCTCGCCCAGGCACGCGGCATTGTTCGCAATCAACATGCTGGTGGGAACGAAAGAGGGAAGCACCTACAGCGAGCCGGAGTATTCGGAGTGGATGCGCGAGGCGGGGTTCACGCAGGTAGAGCGGGTAAAGTTGCATGGACCGAGCGGTCTGATAGTCGGACACAAGGGCTGAGTCAGAAGGACACAATCGGCTACGTGCGACAGAGATGCACGAAGGTGCTTGTGGCAGTCATTCTGTCGAAGCGAATAGAATGACACCACTGGGTGGCCGCAATGCGCTTTCTGCTCTCTCTGTCTCTCCTTGTCTTTTCTTCACCGTTTGTATGGTCACAAACCGCCAGTTCTGAAGTGGTGCGGGTGCAGATCGATTCGCCCGCGAAGTTCAGGGCGGGAGCGCCAGTTCGCGCGCACACGGTCGAACCCCTCTACGAAAACAACAAGGTTGTGATTCCTGCCGGAACGCCGATCCAGGGAGAGATCGTGCAGGTAAACCCGGCCTCGCACAAGCGGCGGTTGAACGCGAAATTCCACGGCGACTTTACGCCTCTCCATGAAGTGAAAGTCCGATTCGAACGTGTGCTGCCGCCGAATGCTCCACCGGTGCCGATCAGTGCTGCAGTGTCGGATGAGAGTTCGAGCGTGGTCGTGTTCCACAGCGCCGGGGCGAAGCATGTTTCGCTGATTCACCGCGCGTGGAGTATGGCGCTTGGGAAGAAGAACCAGGCGGTCAGCACCTTTACGGCTCCCGGCAAGCAGTATCGACTGGAACAAATGCTGTTCAGCCAGTTGCCGTGGCATCCGGAGTCGCTGCAACCGGGGACGGAATATGACGTTGCCCTGCTGCGTCCTCTGGGTGCGCAGACGGCGATGGCAGATCCACCAAGGGCTTCGAAAAGGCAGAAGCTCGAGTCGTCGACCGAACTGCATGCGCGCCTGCTGACGGGCTTGACCTCGGCGAAGGCGAAGCCCGGCGATCCGGTAACGGCCGTCGTTACGCAGCCAAAAATGGACGCCGCTAACCACGTTGAGATCCCGCAGGGAACGCTGCTGGAAGGCAACGTATTGCAGGCGAGTCCGGCGGGGAAGTGGGGTCGCAACGGCGCACTGCGGTTCACATTCCATAAGATGGAGTTCCCCGAAGGCGCACAGCAGTTCGTAACCGGCGTGCCGACGGCGGTGGCAGGCCGCGCCACTGCGAATATTCAGCTCGACAGCGAGGGCGGAGCCAGGCCACAGTCGAACCGTGCCCTGCTGGCGCCGTTGAGCCTTGGGCTGCTGGCGACCTCGGCACTGACGGAGGATGAGGCCAACGTGACTCATGCTGCGACTTCGAGCAACGGGTTCGGACTGATCGGGCGCATCATCGCCATCTCGACAGGCTCCAACATCATGGGCGGTACGCTGGGCGGAATCGCAGCGGGTCGGTCCGTCTACTCGCACTTTATCGCTCACGGCAAGGACGTGGTCTTCCCACGTAACACGGAAATACAGGTCGACCTTGGGCCATCGAGAAAGCCGATGGCCGTGCCAGCGGCGAACTGATGCGGGTTTTGTCGACGCGCCAGAAGACCGTTTGCGTCACCCGCGACACGTGAGGACGGTCACAAACTCGGTGGTGATGGCCTCCCTATAATCAGCCTGCCCAAGGGCTGACAGGAGGCCCCGGATGTCCGAGGTCGGAACCGCAAAATCCCTCTCCACAAAAGCGTATGAGCCGCTGAAACCCGGCGAAGAGTATCCGCCGGTAATCGCATCAGAAGCGAAGATTCCCGAAGTCAGTTGGCGATCGGTGGGCTGGGGCGTCTTCCTGTGCGTCGTGTTCACCGTTGCGTCGGCCTATTCCGGCCTGAAGGTTGGGCAGGTGATGGAAGCGGCGATCCCGATCTCGATCCTCGCGATCGGGTTGGCGCGTGTTTACGCGCGGCGGTCGACTCTGCTCGAGAACGTGATCATCACGGGAATTGGAGGGGTTGCGGGAGGTGTAGTCGCAGGCGCGATCTTTACGCTACCGGCGCTCTACATCCTGAACCTCAGCCCACATCCGCTGCAGACAATCTTCATCTGCCTGGCGGGCGGATGTCTTGGGATTCTGTTCCTCATTCCGCTGCGCCGGTATTTCGTGCGCGAGATGCATGGGCTGCTGCCATACCCGGAAGCGACGGCGATCACCGAAGTTCTCGTCACGGGCGAAAAGGGCGGTTCGCAGGCGAAACTGCTGCTCGAAGCGACGTTCATCGCCGGCGTCTACGACTTCTTCGTGACGACGTTCGAGGTCTGGAAAGAATACGTCAATTTCCAGTTCGTACCGCTGATGCGCACGCTGAACGATCGCGCACGGATCGTATTCAACTTCGACGCGATCAGCTTCATTCTCGGGCTCGGGTACGTGATGGGGTTGCGCAGTTCGATGATTCTCTGCGCGGGCGGCGTGCTCTCGAACTTCGTGCTGGTGCCGCTGGTGTGGTTTATAGGAAGCCACGTTACGACCGCGGTCTACCCGGGCAAAGTTCCGATTCACGACATGAGCGCCGTTGCGATTTACAGCAACTACGTTCGCTACATCGGCGTGGGTGCGATTGCCACGGCGGGAATTTTCGGGATCATCAAGTCGCTGAAGATTGTTGCGGGGTCGTTCGGGATCGCCTTGAAGGCATTTCACAAAGGCGAAGTCGCCAGTTCTGTGCGCACGGACCGCGACATCTCCATGACCACGATCCTGCTCAGCGTCATTTTCAGCGCGATAGGCGTCGCGGTGTTCATGGGGACCCTGCATGCGAGCATGGTTGCGGTGGCGATAGGCGTCGCAATGACCCTGGTGTTCTCATTCTTCTTTGCGTCGGTCGCCGCAAACGCGATTGCCACGACGGCGCGCAACCCGGTCTCCGGCATGACGATGCTGACGATTATCATCTCGTCCGTGGTGCTGCTGCGGTTTGGCGTTTCCGGCACGACGGGAATGTTCTTCGTGATGGCGATTGCCGGAATGGTATGCACGGCGTTGTCAATCTCCGGACAGCTGATTACAGACCTGAAGGCGGGCTATTGGTTGGGTTCGACGCCGGCGTCGCAAGAGAAGGTGAAATTCCTGGGCGTGCTGTTCTCGGCAGCGGCAGCGGGACTGACGATCGTGATGCTGGCGAAGACGTTCCAGTTCGGCGAGGCCGTGCCTGGGAATACGCTTCCGGTGCTGCCTTCGCCCCAGGCGGCGATTATGAAGGCACTGGTCGAGGGTTTCATGAGCCATCAGCCAGTGGCGTATATGCTTTTCGGCGTAGGCGCCTTCATTGCGCTTATTCTGGAAATGCTCGGACAGCCTTCGTTGATATTTGCGCTCGGGATGTACCTGCCGCTGGAATTGAATACTCCGGCGCTGGTGGGCGGATTCCTCTCGCATTTCCTGAATAAGAGGGCGGCGAAGGTTAATGGCGAACGAGGAAGGACGATTCGCGAGCGTGGAGTGATTATTGCCTCAGGATTAATGGCCGGAGGAGCCTTGGGTGGAGTGTTCGGCGCGGCGTTACGACTACTGCCGGGTTTCAAGGAGAGTTGGGTGCATACTCCCTTCTTCGACAACGTGCCGGTTTCGCAGACGGTCTCGGCTGTGTTGTTCGTTGCGCTATGCTGCTATGTTTGGTTCCGCTCATTGAATAAATCGAGGGAGGCGTAATGGATCAGCTTGGGCGTTTTGTCGCGGACGCGGTTCTTGGAATCGACACCCTGTGGGGCGGAGACGTCATGTGTCCGTCGGGAACGGGACGGTTCATTGCGGACTCGTGGTTTTCGGGCGAACCGTTGCCGGTTGCGTACACGACGCCCGCGGCGGCGCGGGTGCGCGAGACTGGCGGCGTCTCCGGACCGAAGGTGGATCGGGCGGCGGTGGAGCAATATTTGAAGGAAGTCGACCTGCCGAAGGCAATCGGCGGCGTGCGTGACGCAGCAGGGAGCCTCGATGGAACGCGGCGCAGCTATCTTTTGGGCCTCGCGGTATCGCTGCAGGCAATGTGGGACCTCGCGATGGAGATCCTCGGGAAAGGGCCGGCAGTTCCGTATTCGCGCTGCGTCGAAGCATCGACGTCGCGGGCGCCGGAGCCGTCGCATCCGGAGAAAAAGCGCGAGCGGGTCACAGAGTTGCTGAGTCGGGCGGGGTATGCGACTTCGAACGGAATTCTTCCGGCGGTAGATGCGTGGCGCAAGGAGCGCGTGATTCCGATGGCATCGGTTCGCGCACTGAGCACGGCAGTGATCGCGCACTACGACCGGCTAAGCGAGAAAAACTTGTTGCCCTATCTCCCAAAGGAACTACACGGAGTTCCGCGCGCGAACATCGATTTCCTCCCCATCAAAGATGCGTGGTTCTCGGGTTCGATGAACTACGTTGGCCGCGCGCGCAATGCGGATGGCAGCCCGAAATATGAGGCGACGTATGAGATCAACGCCTCGCTGCAAATCACGGAACCGGAGTTCGAGCAGTTGATCAGCCATGAAGTCGTCCCGGGGCACGTGACAACCTTTGCTTATCTGCAGAATTTGTATGCGCGCGGCCTAGCCGGGTTCGAAGCGACTGTGCTGACGATGAACACGCGGGCGGCGACGCTGTTCGAGGGCATCGCGAACAACGCGATCCTGATCGCGTATGGCGTCACCGACGTCGAGCAGTTGCCGGACGAAGACCTTCAGATTGGTGTCCTGCTGGCGCTGCTGCAGGATGATGCGAAGAATCACTCGTCATACCTGACGTGGCAGGAAGGACGGCCGCAGGCAGAGGTCGCGAAGACGTTGCGGAATGATTTCCTGGTTACCGAAGAGCGCGCCGACAAACTCTCAGGCGCGTGGGGACGGCATCCGCTGCTGGGGCGAATGTATCTGCCGGCGTATCGTTCGGGAACGGAAAAGGTAGCCGAGTTGCGCCGGAAATTCGCAGCAGAAAAAGTTTTGCCTGCCATCTATGGCTGTCGCGGACTGGTTGACGTGCAGACCGTGGATGCTGTGCTGGCCGAGGCGTAAGTCGAATTAGCGGCACTGATGTTTGAATCAAACTTTTGTGAATACGCCGGAAGCATGATTGACAATTCCGGCTCGGTTGATACACTGAATCCACCTCACACCACCTTGTGACGTGAGGGAAAAAACGGATTGATTATGTATTTGCAGCAGATATCCCGAATGTATATGGCCATGTGCACCCCAGGCGGTGTCTGGCCAGCGTCGGGAGCCTGAAGCAACGATCTGACAATCTCCCATCACTGAGCGGCCGCCTGGGGGTTTTCCAAAGGCGGCGATTCTGTTTTTGGCCCGAATAACGCTCAACCTCGAAGGGAGATTCGTAGTGTCGTCTCAGAAGAATTTTCGTCTGCCCACGCTGGCCAGCCACGGCGGTGTCTCGCCGGATGCGGTGCGCCGGTATCCCGTAATCGTTTTGAAATTCGGTAGCTCGGTCCTGTGCAGTGAATTGGACCTCCCCAACACGGTGGAAGAAATTCGCCGCTGGATCGATTCCGGCCATCGTGTCGTCGCTGTCGTCTCGGCAATAGGGAATACGACCGATACACTGCTTTCGCTCGCGAAGTCGTTCGGCGAAAACATCAATGATCATTCCGTAGCCGCGCTTCTCGCGACGGGCGAGGCGACGTCTGCGGCGCTGCTTTCGCTCGCGTTGGATCGGGCGGGAATCGGGTGCGCGATTCTGGATGAGACCCGACTTGGGCTGCGAACGCATGGGGCAGTGCTCAACTCGGAGCCGGTGGAGATCAATGCCGCGGAAGTGCATCGAGTGTTCGAGCAAACGCCGGTGATCGTCGCGCCGGGATTCGTGGGACGGTTGCCGGATGGATCGCTGTCTCTGCTGGGAAGGGGCGGGTCGGACCTGACGGCCGTGTTCATCGCGCAGAAGATCGAGGCGAACCGCTGCCGGCTGGTGAAAGATGTCGATGGAATTTTCGAATTCGATCCCGCGACATCAGAAGCCGAGCCGCGACAATTCAAGACGTTGACTTGGCAGGAAGCAATCGAGATCGGCGGCGGGATCGTGCAGCCGAAAGCGATCGATTTCGCGGCGCAGCACCTGTTCCCGGTTGAAGTCGCGGCGCTCAATTCGGATTTGCCGACGCTGATCTGCGATCGCAGCAAGTCGTTCTATGAAGCAGAGGCGGTCGCGGCGGAAGAACGGATTCCGTACCCGTTTTGCCCGACTTCTGAAGCGGAAGAAGAGGGAACGGCGGGGAGGCTCGCGTGAAACTCGGCAGCCGAGCGGTCATCTTCGGCTTCATCCGCGATCATCAAGCGAGGATCCAAGCCTTATTATCGCCAGGCGGGAACCATGTCACGCTCGTAGGTGGAGATGGCGTCTTCGTGCGCGAGGGTTAGGGCGATGTCGTCGAGGCCTTCGAGGAGACATTTCTGGCGGAAGGCGTCCATTGTGAAGTTCACGCGCAGGTCGCGGTCGTCGCTGATGGTCAGGTTCGCGACATCGACATTCAGCTCGTACTTACCGTTTGCGCGACGGAATAACTCGTCGACAATCTCTTCGGGCAGAGTGATCGTCAACAGGCCATTCTTCGCGGCGTTGGAGTGGAAGATGTCGGCGAACGATGGCGCGATCACCACGCTGAAGCCATAGTTCATGAGCGCCCATGCGGCATGCTCGCGCGAGGAGCCGCAACCAAAATTCTTGCGTGCCAGCAGAATGCTCCCACTGTTATACGGCTCCTGGTTAAGGATGAACTCCGGTTTTGGCGTGCCGTCGGCGTTGAAGCGCCAGTCGAAGAAGAGGAACTCGCCGTAGCCGGTTCGCTCGATGCGCTTGAGGAACTGCTTGGGGATGATCTGATCGGTATCGATGTTCGGGCGATCGAGCGGCACGACCTGGCCGCGATGTTGGCGCAGAGCTTCCATCGGCTACTCCTTATATTTCCAGTCCCGCACGTCGACGAAGTGTCCGGCGACGGCTGCGGCAGCGGCCATGCTGGGGCTGACGAGATGCGTGCGACCGCCGCGCCCCTGGCGGCCTTCGAAATTGCGGTTGCTGGTCGAGGCGCAGCGCTCGCCTTCCTGAAGGATGTCGGGATTCATGCCAAGGCACATAGAGCAGCCGGGCTCGCGCCACTCGGCGCCGGCATCTTTGAAGATGCGATCGAGACCTTCTCGCTCGGCGGCTTCCTTTACTTGGCCTGAACCGGGTACGACGATGGCGTGCACCTTGGGATTGATCTTGTATCCGCGGAGAACGCGCGCTGCCTCACGAAGGTCTTCGAGACGCGCGTTGGTACAGGAGCCGATGAAAGCTTTATCGATAGCAAGATCTTCGATCTTCCCGCCTGCTCGGATGCCCATGTACTCGATGGCACGATGCAGAGCTTTCAACTCGGCTTCGCTGCGGGCATCCTGATCTTTTGGGACGAAGCCGCTTACGGGTGCGGACATTCCGGGCGAAGTTCCCCAAGTGACCCACGGTTCGAGTTTCGAGGCATCGAATTCGACGACGCGGTCAAATCGCGCGCCGGGATCGGTCGACAACGTTCGCCAGTAGGCGACCGCCTGATCCCACTTGCTTCCCTTAGGCGCGTGCGGACGATCTTTCAAATAAGCAAATGTAGTTTCGTCGGGTGCGACCATGCCGGCGCGGGCGCCACTCTCGATGCTCATGTTGCAGAGCGTCATGCGGCCTTCCATGGAGAGCTTGCGGATGGCCTCGCCAGCGTACTCGATGACATAACCAGTGCCGCCATCGGTGCCGATCTGGTGGATGATGCCGAGTGCGAGGTCCTTCGCGGTAGTTCCGCGCGGGAGGTCGCCTTTAACGAGTACCTGCATTGTTTTCGGCTTTGCCTGCGGCAGGCACTGTGTTGCGAGAACGTGCTCGACTTCCGAGGTGCCGATGCCGAAAGCGAGGGCTCCGAAAGCGCCGTGCGTGCTGGTGTGGCTGTCGCCGCAGACGATGGTAATTCCGGGCTGCGTCAGGCCCAACTCCGGGCCGATCACGTGGACAATGCCCTGGCGACGGTCGCCAACGTCGTAGAGAGGAATGCCGGCGGCTTCACAATTCTTGCGCAGCGTTTGGACCTGCTGCGAAGCGATCTGGTCCTTGATGACGAAGCGATCTTCTGTAGTCGTCGGTACGTTGTGGTCGACGGTGGCGAAGGTTAGATCCGGTCGGCGGACCTTCCGGCCGTTCAAGCGCAGGCCCTCGAAGGCTTGCGGTGAGGTCACTTCGTGAACGAGATGAAGGTCGATGTAAATGAGTGCGGGTTCGCCCGCGGCGTGTCGCACAACGTGGGCGGACCATACCTTATCGAAGAGGGTCTGTGGGTTGGACATAACCGATATAAAATCCGAAAAAGACCCAGGTTAACGCCCAACCACAGGGCGTGAACCTGGGGCACCTAATACCTTCTAATTTATACCGCGTGATACGCCATCCTGCGGTTTAGCAGATCGCAAACGGTTTCGGCAATACGCGCGCCAACCTGTTCTGTGGTATTCGTACGCTTCCGCGCGGCTTCCGTAGTCGTGAGGTCGGGAGTGCGATAGCCGGCGTCGAGCGTGTTGCGGATCGCGGTCTCGATGCCCTCAGCTTCACCGACGAGTTTGCCGGTATAGCGCAACAGCATGGCGGCCGAGGCAATCGCGCCCAGCGGATTAGCAATGCCTTTGCCGGCGATGTCTGGTGCCGAGCCGTGGATCGGCTCATACAATCCGACCGGGCCGCCTATGCTGGCCGAGGCCAGCAGGCCGAGCGAACCGCTGATCACGGCGGCTTCGTCAGAAAGGATGTCGCCGAACAGGTTTTCCGTCACGACCACGTCATAGCGCGTGGGCGTCATGATCAGCTGCATGGCGAACGAGTCGACCAGCGCATGCTCGAGTTTCACGTCGGGATACTCCTTGCCGACACGGGTGACGACGCTGCGCCATAGCCGCGAGGTCTCGAGAACGTTAGCTTTGTCGACCGATGTAACTTTCTTCTTGCGCTCGCGAGCAGCTTCAAAAGCCACGCGGGCGATGCGCTCAATCTCGGGCTCCGAGTAGCGCATCGTGTTATAGGCGCTCTTGTGCTCCGTGTCGTTAGCGCGGGGCTCGCCGAAATAGAGGCCACCGAGCAATTCACGAACGATGAGCACGTCGGCGCCACGCCGCAGCTCGGGACGCAGCGGAGAACAGTCGGCGACCGACTCGTAGGCGATCACCGGACGCAGGTTCGCATAGCAGCCGAGCGCCTGGCGAATCGCAAGCAAGCCGGCTTCAGGGCGAAGATGCGGAGCAAGACCGTCGAACTTAGGCCCGCCGACTGCGCCAAGCAGGACCGCATCGGACTCGAGGCAGGTGTCGAGCGTCTTCTTGGGAAGCGGATGGCCGCTGTCTTCAACGGCGGCACCTCCGATGAGGCGCGTGGTGAAATCGAAGTTGTAACCGCACACGTCGGACACTGTCCGGAGAACTTGCACTGCCTGGGCCGTGACCTCCGGGCCAATGCCGTCGCCCGGAAGAACTGTGATTCTTAGTCGCATGAATGAACACCCTGGGAAACGCTACCCGTGACCGGGCTGCGGCCTGTCATCACGAGGGAGATCAGGTCTTGGTCGTAAACCTTCTTCTTGCGATCCGCCAGTTCGGTGAATCGCGTGTAGAGATGAGAAATTTCATCGCCGCTCAAGTCGTAACCGAGTTCGCGATACTTGAAGGCGAGCGCGTGACGCCCGGAATGCTTGCCAAGAACGAGACGCTCGGCGGGTACGCCGACGGATTCCGGAGTCATGATCTCGTAACAGAGCGGATTGCTCAATACCCCGTGCTGGTGAATGCCGGCTTCATGCGCGAAGGCGTTGCGCCCGACAATGGCCTTATTGGGCTGCACTTGGAAACCGACGATTTCGCAAAGCAACTGGCTCGCCGAGTAGAGCTGCTCGCGGTTTACTCCACACGTAACTGGGAAAAGATCGTTTCGAACGTGAAGTGCCATAACGACTTCTTCGAGTGAAGCGTTCCCCGCGCGCTCGCCGATACCGTTGATAGTGCACTCGACCTGTCGCGCTCCGGCGCTGACGGCCGCCAGGGAGTTCGCGACTGCGAGTCCGAGATCATTGTGGCAGTGCGACGAGACGGTGACGTTCTGGATACCCTTGATGCGCTCGCGAATGGTGCGGATCAGGTTGCCGTATTCCGTTGGAGTCGTGTAGCCGACCGTGTCGGGAATGTTCAAGGTGGTCGCACCGGCGTCCACGACGGCCTGCAGGACTTCGCAGAGGAAATCGACATCCGAACGAGTCGCGTCTTCGGGCGAGAACTCCACGTCCTGGCACATGGATCGCGCGAAGGCGACGCAATCCTGCGCCTGGCGAAGGGCATCGCTGCGGGTCATCTTCAGCTTGAAGCCGAGATGGATATCCGACGTCGCAAGGAATGTGTGGATACGCGGACGGACGGCGTCGCGAATGGCGTCCCAGGCGACCTCGATGTCGTGCCGCGTGCAACGGGCGAGAGCGGCGATGCGAGTGTCGCGAATCTCGTTTGCGATGCGTTTGACGGCCTCGAAGTCTCCGGTGGAAGCAACAGGGAACCCGGCTTCGATGATGTCGACGCCGAGCGACTCCAGATTATGCGCAAGGCGCAATTTCTCGCCGGTATTCATGCTGCAACCGGGGGACTGCTCACCATCGCGGAGGGAGGTATCGAAAACCAGGAGACGGTCGCTTACGCCACTGATATCCATGGCGACCAATCTGGGGCTTAGGAATCGATTAGTCAAACTAATATAATTTCGACAATGATTACAACTTGTGATTTAATCAGTCGGGGTGATGCCACAGGGGCTCCCGGGTGATATATGGATTTGTATCAATTGGAAACCTTTCTCGCCGTAGCGCAGGAAAAGAGCTTTTCTAGGGCTGCGCAGCGCCTCCACCGAACGCAATCAGCTATTAGCCAAACCATAAGCAGGCTGGAAGAAGAATTAGGTGAAACGTTGTTCGACCGGTCGTCACGGGACGGCACATTGACTGATGCCGGGCACCTGCTGGTGGAATATGCCGAGGAGTTGCTTAACCTTCGTTCTGAAGCCCGCGATGCCCTGGCCGAGTTGCGGCAGTTGCACCAGGGCAAGTTGGTGATCGCGGCCAACGAGTTTACGGTGCTGTGCCTGCTCCCAATTCTCAATGAATTTCACCGCCTTCACCCGACTATCAAGATTCAGGTGCAGCGCGCTCTGGCGAGCCAGATCCAGCGGCTGGTTGTCAATCACAACGTCGAATTTGGCGTGTTGTCGTTCAAGCCGGATGATGAACAGTTGAACTCGACGATCTTCTACCGAGACCAGTTGATATTTGTCGTGTACCCGTCGCACCCACTGGCGAATGCTAAGAATGTCAGTATTCGAGACCTCGGGGCGGAATCCTTCGTTGCGCACAACGTGGTCTCGCCGTATCGGGCAAAGGTGATCGAGGCGTTCAAGAATTCGAAGACGGTGCTGAACATGAATGTGGAATTGCCGACGTTGGAGTCGATCAAGGAGTTTGTACGGATGGGCAGCGGCCTGGCGATGGTACCGCGAATCACCGTCGAGGACGACCTTGGCCGTGGGGACCTCGTCGAGGTTCCGATCAACGAACTGCGGCTGGAGCGGCTAATGCGGCTTGTTGCGCGCGAGGGGGCACCAATGTCGCATGCCGGCAGGGCTTTTCTCAAAGTATGCGAACAAATGGCGGCAGCACCCAACAGCAGATACAGGTTCCAATCAGAGCGTAAGTCACGCCGCGCGAAGGCACGAACAGCGCCCGCATAAAAGTGGCTCTGGAATCGTCAGCGTTTTGGTGTGATCGTAGGCTAGTTTTTGCGCATCCTGTGAATCATGGCCACTTTCGCCGCGGTAGACATCGGCGCTAACTCCGTCCGGCTCAAAATCGGTCGGCTCCGGAATAACCGGCTCGTTGAACTTGCCGACGACCGCGAGGTCGTGCGCTTGGGCGAGTCGGTATTTCGGTCTGGGCTGCTCGATCCCAAGGCGATGGCGCAGACGGTCAAAGTCCTGCAGCGATTCCATCGAGAGGCTCAAAAGCATGGCGCAACGGTGGTGCGCGTAGTCGCCACGAGTTCGTTGCGCGACGCGCGGAATTCCTCGGCGTTCATTGAGTGGGTGGAGTCGGCGACCGGTTGGCGCATCGAAGTGATTTCCGGCCTGGAAGAGGGGCGCCTGATTCACTTTGGCGTGATGGCGAATGCGCAGATTCACGCCGACCGTGTGCTGCTGATGGATCTTGGCGGCGGAAGCTGCGAGATCACCGTGTCGGTTGACCACCAGATTCGCGATATCGTGAGCTTGCCGCTGGGCGCGGTGCGGCTTACACGAGAGTTCCTGCAGCACGATCCGCCAAAGAAAAAGGAGTTGGAGCAGCTGCGGGCATTCATCGCGGAAGAAGTAGGCCGAGTCGAGCGCCGCATGAAGAACGCGGGGGCACAGGTTGCGATTGCGACGTCTGGAACGGCGGCGGCACTGGCGGACCTGTACGCCGCACGAGCGGATGTCGAGTCGAGTACAGTACCGCGGAAAGTGGTGGTTCAACTCGCGGAAAAATTATCAAAGACGGGGCTCGAGCAACGCCGCGCTATGCCGGGGATCGGGCCGCGGCGTGCGGAAATCATCGTTGCCGGTGCGAATGTTTACAGCGAGCTTCTCACCCGGCTTGGTCTCACCAGTTTCCGGTATCTTCCTCTCGGCCTGCGCGACGGCGTGCTGGCACAGATGGTTGCCGACTATGACAGCCATACCCGGGTGCGGCGGCAGGTGGAAACGGAGCGCGCGCACTCGCTGCACGAATTGGAGGAGCGTTACAGTGTCGATCGACGCTTTGCGGAGCGGGCGCGGAAGAATGCGGTTGCACTGTTCCGAAAGCTCAAACCGATTCATTGTCTGCCGGCCGAATACGAAGAGTGGCTGGCTGCGGCCGCACTCTTGCATGAGATAGGGTCCTACATCAATCGCTCGGGTCGGCACCGGCACGCCTATTACCTGATCGCGCATTCGGAAATTTTCGGGTTCACCACGCATCAGCGTGAAGTGGTGGCGGCGATCGCGCGATTCATGGGACGCTCAAAGCCGGCTCCGAATCACCGCGTCATACGCGTGTTGCCGGAAGTGGATCGTCATTACGTCGTCAGGACGGTAGCGCTGCTCAGGTTGGCACTAGCTCTCGACCAGGGAAGGGCAGCGGCGATCACGAGTTTTCGCACGCGCGTGCACCCGGCCGAAGTGGAACTCATTCTGAAATCGAAGCGCGGTGCGGGCGACCTGGAGATGTGGGCGGTCGATAAAGAGCGCAGCTATTTCCGCGCGGTCTTCGGGCGCGATTTGTCAGTTGCGCTGGACTGAAGGGTGCGGACGATCCGTGGCGTGATACACCACATCAATTCCGCGCCCTCTTTTCCGCTGTGTTCTACTCTTGCGGCGCCGCCTTTCTTAAGATCGATGGCTCCGCTTTCATTGCCGTTGCTGAGCAGGAGGCTGCAGAATTCGCTCAGGTTGGGATTGTGTCCAACCACCATGATGGAGTCGAACTTGCGATTCTTCTGCAGCAAGGCGCGAAACTGTTCGTAGGTCGCTTCCGGACGCAACGCAGCATCCATTTTCAGATTACCTTCATAGCCAAGCTCATTTGCGACAAGGGCAGCTGTTTGGGTTGCGCGTTTCAATGGGCTGGAAATGATGGAGTCAACCTGGATATCCATCGCGGCGAGAGCGCGACCGACTTCTCGGCACTGTTCGATTCCATCTTTGTCGAGGGGACGCTTTTCATCCTGTTTCGGATTCGAGCGCTTTTTCCCCGCGCTTGCATGACGTAAGAAGAAGATGACCATAAGGATCTATCCTAACTCGCTGACCGTACACCGCGAGTTCGAGTGGGCGCCGGAGCCTTCGGGATGTCTTCGAATGTGCGCTTACCCTCGGCGACTTCAATGAGGAACTGCTGCGCCGAAAACCCGGTGGAAACGTTGGCGGAGCGGCCACGGCCACGGTGCTCGCGAACATATGTCCCGTTACGCTGGAGGATGCGGGCCTTTGCAGTGTCGCGCAGATAAGCTTCGAGGATTTCGTGGCGCACCCGGTAGCGCAGCATGGAATCTTTCAAGGGGAAGATAACCTCTACGCGCTCGTACAGATTTCGCGGCATCCAGTCGGCGCTGCCGAGATAGATCTCTTCGTCTCCGCCGTTTTCGAAATAGAAAATCCGGCTGTGCTCGAGGAAGCGGCCGACGATGCTGCGGACACGAATGCGATTGCTTAAGCCGCGGATGCCGGGCTTCAGCGCACAGGCGCCTCGGACGATGAGATCGATTTGAACGCCGGCCTGCGATGCGCGATACAACTCCTGGATGACACCCTTGTCGATGAGCGCGTTCATTTTCGCGATAATCCGCGCGGGGCGACCCTCTCGGGCATGCTCGGCTTCGCGGGCGATCAACTCAAGAGTGTGGTCGGCGAGGTCAAGAGGGGCGACCAGCAGCGGGTCGTATTTCGGATACTCCGCGTAGGCGGTGAGGAAATTAAAGACGTCGTGGACTGGTTGCGTCAGGTCCGTGTCGGACGTCAGCAGGCTAAGGTCGGTATAGAACTGCGCGGTGGTCGGGTTGTAGTTGCCGGTGCCCAGGTGAGCGTAATGGCGAATTCGGTCTGTTTCCTTGCGCGCAATCAGCGTGAGCTTGCAGTGCGTCTTGAGGCCGACGAGGCCGTGGAAGACCTGGATGCCGGAGTCTTCCATGTGGCGAGCCCAGCGGATATTAGAGGCTTCATCGAAACGGGCTTTCACCTCGACGACCACGGCGACTTCTTTCTGGCGAGCAGCTTCGACGAGGGCTTCCACGATCGGAGAGTCCTCGTTGGTGCGATAAAGCGTTTGCTTGATCGAGAGGACGCTTGGGTCTTCCGCCGCTTTTTCGATGAACCCGACCACGGTTTTGTAGGAGTCGAAGGGGTGGTGCAGCAGCACATCGTGCTCGCGAATTTCATCGAAGATGGTTTTTGATTTCTTCGAGAGTTGAAACTCTCGCGCAGCAAACGGCTTGAACTTCAAGTCGGGACGGTTCAGCCCGGAATAGATATGCATCAGGCGCGATAGATTGACCGGGCCCTCGGCCTTGTAAACCTGCCAGTCCTGGAGTTCAAAGACGGTCTCAAGCTGCGAGACGATTTCCTGGTTGGCTTCGCTCTCGATTTCGAGACGGACGGCGTCACCCTTGCGACGATTCGATAACTCCGTGCGAACCGAATCGAGAAGACTGCGCGCTTCTTCTTCCTGCAGATACAGGTTCGAGTTGCGGGTGACTCGGAACGCACCCTCGGAGATGATTTCGTAGCCGCGATACATACGGGCGGCGTGAAGTTCTACGAGGTCGGCGAGGCCGATGAAATCGTCGGTGAAGCCTCGCTTCGGAAGGCGCACGAAGCGTGGCAAGGATCGCGGCACCGTGACCACACCAATGTAGGTCGACGACGAGCGGCGGCGGCGCTTCAGCAGTAATGCCTGGCACAGCGCCTTGTTGATTACCCGTGGAAAAGGATGGGCGGGATCAACCGTCACCGGTGTCAGGAGCGGATCCAGTTCGCGATCGCAGTAATCCTGCGCATACTCCAGGGTTTCGTCGTCGAGTTCCGCGAGCCGGAGGATGCGGATGCCGTTCTCGGCAAGGGCGGGCCGAAGCTTCTCGTTCCAGCAACGATACTGGGCGCGAACGAAGCGGTGAGTCTCTTCGGCAATCTGCTCCAACTCATCGGCGGGTGTAACGCCATCGATGCCGGGATCGGTGTAGCCATCTTCCAGACGCTGGAGCAGGCTTGAAACTCTTATTTCGAAAAACTCGTCGAGATTGCTGGCGGTGATGGCGAGGAACTTCACGCGCTCCAGAAGAGGGTTAGATTCGTCGAAAGCCTCTTCGAGGACCCGGCCGTTGAACTTCAGCCATGAAAGTTCACGACCGATGTAGTACGACGGGTTTTCCAGAGGAGAACGCACAATCACACCGGTGGCAGCGAAGGGTTAAGCAGCGGGCGCAGCTCTGAATTTTACGTAGGAACGTACAGACAACTACCAGGCAATGAATAGCAGCCCCGGCTTCCCCAACAGCTATATAGATGCTACAACGCCCGACGAGGGCATCACAAACTCTCAGCGGCGCCGACCTCTGTTATGACGCCCTGTCCCCCATCAATTTAGGCCGCATGTTCGGATCGTTCAACTGGTCCAGTGACACAACTGTGCTTCCTCCGCAACGTTGGCAGCGGTAGCTGAACCCACCCTCTTTCTCGCTGGCGAGTACAGCCTCCATGCGCGAACCGCACTGCAGGCAGGTGATTTTCGCTGGTACTCGTTCCGGAATCCAGACTGGGCGAACTCGTGCGATAGTCATACTTCTTCTCCAGGGTAGGTCCTGCCTTAGGGCAGGAGAAGGACGATCATTCCGATATGCGTTTCGGAAGATGCCGAACACTGCGCTCTTCCACCAGGTGTATCAATTCCTCGGCTAGGTTCGTCACGTGGTCTCCCGCGCGTTCCAGCGCCTGCGTCATAAATAAAATGTCGATGCTCTCACGACTATCCTGCGTTTTATTGCTGTGCTCGAGTTGCGACCTGAAAATCTGTTTTCGCAATTCGTCGATTTCGCGGTCGCGCGCAATCACCGCATGACCGGGTTCAACCGTCCCGTTCACGAACCCTCTATGTACCTCTTCGAGCATGGAAATGATCAGCTTGGCCATGGCCCGCAGAGCGTCTGTGTCCCGCGGGCGCAACTTGGGCCGCGTATCGTTCAAATGCTGGGCGATCCACCATACCAAGTCCCCGACTCTCTCCAGATCCGTAATGAACCGGAGACACGCGAGCAAGTCACGGGCCTTGCGTTCACCTACCCGAGTGATCGCCTTTGGTAGTTGTTCGTCGATCTCCCGCTCGATCTGATCCAGTTCACGCTCGCACTCTTTCACGGTCAGGAAAGCCATTCGCGACGATTCGTCAAGAAACTCGCGAAGGTTCGCCACCGCGTCTCGCGCAATCAGGAAAGCGCGTGCAGTCTTGTCCTTCAGTTGACTGCTCGCTGTCTCCTGATTCTTTCGGCCCGAAACCGGTGCGCGCGATGACATCACTCTACCTTGTCGAACGAGAACTGCCGGATTCTCAACCCGGCTGACATTCTAGTGATGTGATTCGAAAGGATTGTTAAAGGAGTGTTAATTCAGCCGCCACAGGCAGTGGAAATCCGAAGGTTCAGAACTGGTTTTGAGAGCAGCCTACCGGTGCTGCCGCGATGTGAGGAACTGCCGAAGGCGAGTGCGGTCTTCGAGAGGAATGGATGCGATCTCAAAGCCGACTTTGTGCGAGTCGAAACCGTGCAACAGGACTCGGGCCCGTACTTTGCGAAGTCCGAGCTTGAACTCAACCTGCCCATCGCTTCCAAGGTGCGCACGGTCGTTTGCTGTTCCGCCACCGCCGCCGAGACTCAGTGCCTCAACCGAAACGTCGCAGGTTCCTGTATCCGAGATGATTTCGGCGCGCATTTCTCCGTCGAGTGGGACGCGAGTGTAGCGTCTCTGGCGCACCCATTCTCCGGAAGCCGGTTTCAGCGGGGCGAGCAGCAACTCGGGCATAGAGATGCTGGAGTGCTTCATGACATCAGTTGCGACTTGGGACTCGATCTTGAGAAGCGCCTGCAGGGCAACGATGCGGGTTTCGCGCGGGAACTCGAATTTCCAGACCGATTTAGCCAGCACGATTTCCTTCAGCAGCGCGACTGCGGATTTTTCGCGCAGGTTGCCGAGCGCCTCAATTACTTTCAGTTGCACGAATTCCGAGCGAGGATCCTCGCGACCTGCCTCGAGCATCAGGCGATCCATATTCGCTCTGCCGCTGAAACCGATTTCGTCTATGGCCTGCGGCAGCACGAGTTCGTCAAAGGAGTCGAACAGTTGTGAGAGGAGGATCCCGCGTTCCATCATGCCGCTGCAGGCAATCTGGTGAATGGCTGTGGCCTGCTGGAGCGGGGTCCAACTCGAGAGGCGTTTCTTCATCGTGCGTTCGACGTAGTGGCAATCGAGGGGAGTGAGCAGGCCTATGGCCGGTAACGCCTCGGATGCTTGATCGGTGCCGGCGCTGTGGCGAAGCGCTTCCAGAACCTGTTCGCCGACCCGGTCGGCGAGGCTGGTGAGCTTGCGGTACTCGGAGCGCTTGGCGCAACCGGCAGCTCGCTTCTTCAATTCGGTCGCCACCGCGTAAGGCATCTGCTGTAACGCTTCAACGAGGGCCCTGGGGGGAGCTTCAGTCGAGAGCGCTTCCTCGACGAAGCGTTCGGCGGAACCCTCTATACCAGCTTCGATATGAACGCGATCGCTGATCTGCGGAGCGCAACGTTGCAGTTCGCCAAGGGTGTCGAAGAACGCGGGCACGATCTCATAACGTTGTGCCTTGGCGGCTTCTCGGACCAGGGCTGCCAACGCGGTACAGAGCGGGGCCGTCAACTCCGATGCCAGTTCCCGGCTCAAGCTGCCGGAGACCTCGGCCATCGCCCATCGTGTGACGCGAAGTCCGGCGAGAGCGAATGTCGGAGCCAGGGTGGCGATACCATGTGCGACTCTCAACCGCGCTTCGGGATCGCTGGACTTCAGACTCAGGCAGTAATGGCGCAGGATTTGTTCAGCGGCCACGTCATTTTTCTGCGACAGGTCAGTCGCGAAAGATCCGATGTTGCGAGCCGGAACGCACCAGGCTTCCGGCGAGAGCAGTACCTGGAGCTTGTTTCTGTCGGGGATGCCTGCCCAGAACTGCCGGTCGAGAGCGTCGGGTTCGCTTTCAACGAGCAGTCCGGCGCGTTGCATTGTGTCTTCATGCGACCGGAGGACCTTGTGCAGGGCTTCGATTTCTTTCTTGAGTCTCTGCAGCATCTCGTGGACCGCATTTATTGGGATCTCGCCGCTGTGGTACTTCTCGAGCGCGACGTTTACCGCCAACTGCTCGGCAAGAGAGAGAAGCGCTGGCCGATCGCCTGAAGCTTTAATCGTGTTGGCCGATTCGATTGCTTCGCGTAGTGCTTGCAGTCCTGCGGTTGGTAGTTCCTGCGGCGCCGGGAGAGGGGTGTCGTCTTTGCGTTTCTGTCCGGCGCTCAGGCGGACGAGCCAGCGGATGGTTTCGGTGACATCACCTTCGGCGAGGCGCCCAGAGGTTGCGGTTGATGGCGTCGCTTGTGCGGAAGTGTCGCCGAGAGAGCACAGCATCCGCAGCAGATCGCTCGCCGAAACCGGACCGGTAATCGCCAATCCGGAGCGGGGCGAGATGCCGCTCAGCATCGCAGCCGCAATTGCACCTGTAAAGCCAAGTTCGGGTTCTGCAGGTTCTTCGCCGCTGACACGGAACTCCAGGAGGCGAACTGCCGATTTATCTCCAAGCTGTTTCTTGAACTCCGTTACAAGGTCGGGCAGCTTCGTTGTTGCCAGTATGCGGACCAAGGTGGTGAGTTGCTCCGCTTCGATTTCAGGAAAAAAACAGATACCTGCAATGCCGGCGCCGACTAGCATCTGGGATAGGGTTCGGTCGGCGCTCCCTGCCTGGAGAGGCTTGCCGTCAAGCAGGAGATGATCACCGGCGGCCGTCAGAACGAGCCTCTCTCCGCAGAGAGCGCCGCGCAATTCCTTCCAGGTATTCTCCAACTGGGGCGCGACTTGTCTGTGCGCCAGTCCATAGAGGTTGACCTGCTTCACAACGACATTCAGGTTGCGGACGAAGGCGCGCACGTACTCGATGTGGGTTCCCGTGGCCATGACCTTGAAACTATGCTCGCTCAACTTTAGGCCAATGCCGGGGGATGAACTAGTTACGTTGGGCGTAGGCACGGTTGGCGCCAGTGTAGAAAAGAGAGGACAAAAACCTCGTTTCCACCGTAGGCCCCCGGTTCTTCCGAAGGCAGCTTCGTCACAGCTTCGCCTTGAAAACTCCCGTCTGACCTCGGGTTCAGTGCCCGAAGGTACATGTACCGAAACTTGCGTGCCGTCGCATCCGCCCGGGTGCGCCATGGATTGTTCTTGCATCAAATCATTTCGGGACCGAACGGAAACATATCAGCTGGCGGCCTGAGAGTAGTCGACCGAACATTTCCACTCACCACCGGGCAGGAGATTTATGCAACGGTTGAGCAACGGTGGCAAACTGGGCCTTGCCGTCCTCTCCGGCGTCATCGTTGGCGCCATCGCGGCCGCAGTGCACCTCGCGACTATCCCTCACGACCCCGGGACGATGTTGCACGCGCTGATCGGCGACCTGGTTGCAGGTCTCACCACGGTTGTAGTTTGCCTCGCCATTCAACTCCGGCAGGAAGAAGTTCATTACCGAAACGCCATTGATAGGGCGGCGATCGTGGCGGAATTGAATCATCATGTTCGCAATGCGGTATTTCCGTTGTGTCTCCTCGTTCAGAAGATGGGGGACGGTGAATCTGTGAAGGCGGCCAACGAGGCGATGGACCGCATCAATCTAGCTTTAAAGGACGCTACCGCAGATGCGCTTTCCGGCCGCATTGATTACAGCGACCAGAACCAGACGGCAGCATAGATACGGGCTACAGGGTGCCCCGTTTATGACTCGGGTATTACTGGTTGATGATGACAGCCGCATCGTTCAACTCCTCTCGACCGTGCTGGAGATGAACGGGTTCGGAGTTACGCAGGCAACGTCGGCGTCAGAGGCGAGGGCGGCGATTGAAAGCGACGGCTTTGAGATCGTGATCACAGACCTGAGCATGGAGACACCGACAGCGGGATTCGAGGTCGTCCGGGCCGCCCGGGATCGGTCTCCGCGCCCAATTATCGTTGTGGTGACAGCTTACCCGGTACCTTCTGCCGAGTGGCGGCGCATGGGTGCCGACGCTCTCTACATCAAAGGGAGCAATACAACGGCGCTTCCTGAGCAGTTAAAGGAACTGATGCAGAGACGGCTCCGAGCATCATCGCCAAAGGCGGAGCCTATTCGCCGGGTGCGCTTCTCCTGAGGCCTGCGGTGGCTTGCTCGATTTGGTCGTTCTACTTCCCTCATTTACACTGATATTTTGGTCCAGGCTCCAGCAATTCTGTTTCTTCTGTCTGGGCATCTTTACCCTGAACCCCTGTAGGGCAAGGTATGAGTCCGAACGAAGGGTTCGCGAATCTAAATCGGGGTAATCTTTTTTGCCCGTCTCTGCGGAAATTCCGCGGCTGGTGGGGGATATAGTTTGTGAAAATAAAAGTACGTACTTACTTATCTTGGTTTGGCATTCTTTTCTTGTTGAGCTTAGGGGTCGAGGCGCAGACCACACCTGCGGCTGGTTATTCCGTGGGAACGCCGCCGCCTACCCCCAATGTCATACAGCAGCTCAGTGCCGGACAGACCCCTCTGGCGGGATCGCGCCCCGCTCCCCTGCAGCCGGGGACGGTCTCTCTCTCGCTGCTGGATGCCATTGACCGCGGGCTGAAGTACAACCTCGGCATTATTCTTTCCGAACAGGGGAACAGGTCGGCAAGCGCCGCCAGACTCCGCGCGCTCAGCGAGATGCTTCCGCACATCAACGCGCGCGTTGCCGAAAGCGTGCAGCAGATCAACCTGGCGGCCTACGGAATTCCAATCGCGCCGGGAACTCCCAGCATCATTGGACCATTCAGTATCTTTGACAGTCGCGCGCTTCTCAATGAGACTCTCGGATTCAACTCGCTCTACAAAGAGCGAGCCGCCAGCGAGAACGTTCGCGCCGCGCGCTACTCCTACCAGAACACGCGCGATCTCATCGTGCTGGTAGTCGGCTCTTCTTATCTGCAGGCGCTCGCCGATGCTTCCAGGGTTGCGGCGGTAACCGCTGAGGTCCAGACGGCGCAGGCCCTTTATGACCAGGCGGTGAACCTGAAGAACGCCGGGATGACGGCCGGAATCGATGTAATGCGCGCACAGGTGGAACTGCAGGCGCAGCAGCAGCGACTCCTCGTTGCCCAGAACGACTACGACAAGCAACTGCTTTCGCTGGCGCGCACCATCGGTGTGCCCATGGGACAGGACTTCAAGCTGGCCGACACGATGCCCAATTCCGCACCGGTGCCGATCACGTTTGATGAAGCTCTGAAGCGCGCATACGAGAAAAGATCGGATTACCACCAGTTGCAGGCGCAGCTTCGTGCCGCTGAATTGTCGGTGAAGGCGGCAAAAGCGGAACGGTATCCGGAACTAGGTGTCAACGGCGATTACGGAGTTCTCGGCAAGACTCCCGGGAATTCGCACGGAACCTTCACGGCAGCTACGGGAGTGACGATTCCCATCTTCGAGGGCCGTAAGATCGATGCGGATGTCCTGCAGGCCGAGACAGTATTGCAGCAACGCCAGGCCGAACTCGACGACCTTCGCCAGCGCATCGAATACGAGGTCCGCACGGCCTTCCTTGACGTCAATGCCGCAACAGCGCAACTCAAGGTGGCAACCAGCGCGCTTGCGGTCGCACGGGAGCAGGTTTCGCAGTCGCGCGATCGCTTCGCTGCCGGCGTGACCAACACGGTGGAAGTGGTGCAGGCACAAGAGCAACGCGCCACGGCGGAAGAGAATTACATCGACAGTCTTTATGCTCATAACGTGGCCAAGCTGAACTTGGCGCGCGCCCTCGGTGTTGCCGAAGAGGCGACGAAAAGATTCTTAGGAGGACAGCACTAGTGCCGGATTCCAGAAAGCCCCAGGACCAGGAACTCGAAGTTCAAGACCCCGACCTGCACGGACCCTGGCCGGAGGAAGACACCGCGGTTGTTCGCAAACGTGGTGTCAAAGCATACCTCCGCGAACATCCCGGCGTTCGTTATGCGTTAATCGCGGGCATCATTTTGCTTATAGTCGCTGGAACGTACGTCTGGCATTACTACTCGGTTCGGGAATCGACGGATGACGCGCAGGTCGACGGCCACATCACGCCAATCAGTGCCCGCGTGGGCGGAACTGTGATCAGCGTTGACTTCCATGACAACCAGCACGTTGAGACAGGCGCGATTCTAGTTCAGCTCGACCCGAAAGACTACGACGTAGCCGTCAAACGCGCAGAGGCGGAACTGGCCGATGCGAAAGCGGCGGCGGCCGCCGCGCGCACCAGCGTGCCCATCGCAAGCACGTCCACTTCGACCGGTGTTGAAGCTGCTGTCGCCAACCGTACCGCTGCACAGCGCGAGGTCGAAGCTGCCAACGCGCGAGTCCGTGAAGCCGAAGCGAATGCGGACAAGGTTGCAAAAGACCTCGAGCGCTTCAAGCAACTGATCACGAAGGACGAGATTTCGCGTCAGCAGTATGACGCCGCAGTCGCTGCCGACCAGTCGGCGCGCGCGACAGTCGACGCTTCGCGGGCGGCAGTTGCAACTGCGCAAAGTCACGTCATACAAGCTGATGCAGCGGTTCGCAGCGCGCAAACAGGGCCGCAGCAGGTGCGCGTGATCGAAGCGAAAGCGGGTGCTGCCGACGCAGCGGTCGAGAAGGCACAGGCAAACCTCGCACAGGCGGAACTGAACCTGCAGTACTGCACGGTTCGGGCGCCGGAGGCCGGTGAGGTCAGCAAGCGCTCCGTAGAAGTCGGGCAGACGATCCAGCCGGGCCAGCCGCTGGCAGCACTCGTCAATCTCGCGGACATCTACGTCACGGCAAATTTCAAGGAAACGCAGTTGCAGAACATGCATCCCGGGCAGGCTGTAACCATCCATGTCGACGCATTCGGCAAGGACCTCAAGGGGCATGTGGATTCCATCGGTGGCGCGACGGGTGGGCGCTTCAGCCTGCTCCCTGCCGATAACGCAACCGGAAATTATGTGAAAGTGGTGCAACGTGTGCCGGTGAAGATCGTTCTGGATCCTGGGGAAGATCCGAACCACCAGCTGCGTCCAGGTATGTCGGTGGTTCCCACCGTGTATACCGGAAAGTAGGGTGCTGGGCGATTGGTACTGGGTGCTTGCGATGCGGTATCCCAGTACCCAGCACCGAGTGCCTGGCACTGAATCAATTCATCCGAGAACTGGGAATTCGCAGTAATGCCGGAGAATCGTTCTAATCCGCCCGAAATCAATCCATGGATCGTCGCCGTAGCGGTGATGCTGGGCACGTTCATGGAAGTGCTCGATACGACCGTTGTAAACGTGTCGCTGCCGCACATCGCGGGCAGCCTCTCGGCGACGGTGGACGAGACCACCTGGGTTCTGACTTCGTACCTAGTCTCGAACGCCATCGTCCTCCCAATGACGGGCTGGCTGGCGAATCAGTTTGGGCGCAAGCGCATCCTGCTGATGTCGGTGGCGGGGTTTACGATGGCCTCGGTCGCCTGCGGACTGGCTCCGAATCTTGCCACTCTCATAATATTCCGTGTCATCCAGGGCGCGACTGGTGGCGGCCTCCAGCCATTGTCGCAGGCCATCATGCTGGAAGCTTTTCCGCCGGAGAAGCGCGGCAAAGCCATGGCGTTCTGGGCGCTCGGCATCGTGGTTGCTCCAATGCTCGGCCCGGTGCTGGGCGGCTGGATCACCGATACTTACAGCTGGCGCTGGGTCTTTTACATCAACCTGCCGGTCGGAATCATGGCCACCATCATGGCCAAGCTGTTCGTCTGGGACCCGCCCTATATCGGCAGGAAATCGGCGTATATCGACTACATCGGGATGGGCTTCCTGGTCATCGGCATCGGATCGTTGCAGGTTTTGCTCGACAAAGGCCAGACGGAAGATTGGTTCAGCTCGGATTTCATTCGCACCCTATGTGTTCTCGCGATTTTTGGTCTAGTCGCCTTTACTATTCGCGAGTTGATGACGAAACATCCGATTGTCGATCTCGGTGTTTTCCGAAATCGAACCTATGCGACCGGCGTTTTCATGATGACCATTCTCGGGTTCGTGCTCTACGGAAGCACGGTGCTGCTGCCGATCTGGCTGCAGACGATCATGGGATATCCGGCGCTGCAGTCGGGGTATGCCATGCTGCCACGCGGTCTCGGTTCGTTCCTGTTCATGCCGATAGTCGGCATTCTCATGGGGAAGATCGAGCCACGAAAGTTATTGATCATTGGCCTGATCGCAGCGGGGTACAGCCTCATCCTGCTTGGCGGCTTGGACCTGAACGCCGGGTACTGGGACATCTTCTGGCCGCAGATTCTGCAGGGAACCGCGATGGGCCTGCTCTTCGTTCCGCTCACCACAGTCACGAATGACGCGGTGCCGGTCGAGAAGATGGGCAACGCGACCAGCCTCTTCAACTTGATGCGAAATATCGGCGCCAGCATCGGCATTGCCTCGGTAACAACGATTTACGCTCGCTCCACGCGCAGCGATCTCAATGTCTTGAGTGGGAACATTACGCCATACAATACCGCGGCTACTTCAGCGATAGCGGGGTTGCGGGCGACAATGATGAAGGGCGGGGCGGACGTGTATACGGCAACGCAGCAGGCCTATGCCGCGATTTTCGGCATGATGGAACGCGAGGCGGCCATGCTCGCCTTCATTAAGTCCTTCCGCCTGCTGGGCATTATTTTCTTCTGCATGATCCCGCTGGTGTTCCTGATGCGCAAACCTCGGCATAAGGGCGGCGGGGGCGCGGCAATGCACTGAGACGCAGGTACCAGTCCTCGGTTCTCAGTTTCCAGTTGAAGACGCAAGGCTCTCGGCAGCAAGTTAACCGAGAGCCTTGCGTGCGTTGACCTCCAGTAGGGGTTATCCGCCGGTCGGTCCGTTGTGGCAGTCGTAGCAACTGACCTGGTGACCCGAACTCAGCGTCTTCGTCCTTCCGTCATCCACGTTGAATGTCTTAGTGGTGAGCAGCGTTGAGCGCGAGCTTCCCTGGTAAGTGGAGCCGTGACAGTAAGCGCATGCCGTGTATCCGCCGCCCTGCGCATACTGCGGGTGACTGCTCACCCATGACTGTCCGACGGTGTGCATCCCGTGCGGTCCGCCGTTATTGGTGGTTGCCAGGCTGGTGCCATGGCAGGTAGCGCACTCGGTAATCCGCCCGGCATAGCCTTGCAGGTTCGTGCTGTAGACGTTGTCATTGGCCTGATTCGTGGGGTATTCGGAGTGTTGCGATCCGTGACACGCCGAGCACTCGGTTGATCCGTGCCCCTGGCTGAAGCGGTAGAGGCTGAAGCCGCTGGACGGAACGTTAGAGTTGGTCGCGAAGGTCTGGTCGGAACTGGTGCGCTGCGTCCCGCTCGGACCAATGTTGGTGGAAGTGAACGCGGTCGAGTACGTCGTCGCGTTCTGGTGGCACATCTGGCAATTCGGTTCGTCAAGCCATCCCTGGCGGGTGGCAACGCCGACGCGGCTGAGATTGCCGTGGCAGCTGTAACACGCGACGCCGCTCATGGCGCCGCGCTGGCACTTGGTAGTCGCGCCCGGGTGGCACTGGTAGCAGCTGTTCGCAGGGTCGGTTGCGTTGTCGAGCGTCGTCGTGCTGCCCGGGAGCGTGACGCTCGAGTGCAACGTATGCATGGATTGCGTAAGAGGCGGAACCAGCGACTTGCCGGAACTGTCTTTCACGCCGGTGTCCATGCCGGCGGCGTTCAGTGCGTTCGACACGTGACAGGATGCGCACAGTACCGGATTATCGAGCGCGCCTCCGGCTAACGCCGTCTGGTAGAGACTTGCCTGGTAGTTGTATCCCTTCGACTGCACGGCCGAAAGCACTGCGGCTGGGATTGGATGGTCGTCGTCATGCTTCTTTAGGATGTTGAGCTTTACGTTTTGCGCGGCGGAATACTGCGTGATCCATCCGCCGGAAGGCATTGCAGCGCTGTTGGTTCCGGATGAGTGGCAGTTCTTGCAACTCATCTCGTCGCTCACGGCGAGAACGATGGCAGCGGTTGCGATGACCTGTCCCGACGAGTTCTTCGCTACGATCTGCGCCATCGGGTACGGCTTGCTGGCTCCCTTGTCGTCGTAAGGAGCGGTGGGAATGCCTTCGGCTTTCCAAAGTCCCTTCGTGCTGTCGTAAGTCATCTGCTGCGGGGTGAGGCTCTGCACCGGGTAGTTGTGCAGTCCGACGTCGGGGAGAGGCTGGCCGAGGAAAAGCAACCGGACAAACGTCCAGAAGTTCGTTTTCTGCGCGACCGTGCTCGTACCGTACGAAGTTGTATTGATAGATCCGGTGCTGTCGGCCATTGCCGCGTACGTGATTGTTATGCCGGATGTCACCGGGACGGGCTGGCTGCCCTTGGTAAGCAGCTTGGCATAAATCGTGTTGTAGGGTGGAAGCACGGAAAACACGGAATAGTCCTTGCCGTCCATGCAATGCATGCCTAACTCGCTCCAGGCGAGCAGGGCATAACTGCCGGTGCCGGTGCCGCCGCCGCCACCACCACCAGATGACGAGGTTGTAATCGTCAGTTTCACGGGAACCGTCGCCGACCGCCCACCGGAGGAGATAGTCACTGCGCCGCTATACGTGCCGGCGGCAAGACTTCCGGGCTTGGCCGAAACCGTTACGGTTCCCGGCGTGGTGCCGCTTGCAGGACCAGCGGAGAGCCATGTCCCGCCTGAGATAGAAACCGAAAAACTCTGATGCCGGTTTCCGGTGCTGATTGAAAGAGATTGGGCGGTCGGCAATGCTCCGCCTTGCTGATAGCTGAATGACAAGGATGTCGGGCTCACAACGAGCGTCGACGTCCTGTTTCTCGATTCAGCCCACGCCGTGCTCGCTCCGCCAGGAACAAGGATGGGGGAGAGCAACAATGCCAATCCTGCCAGCACGGTTGCCGTGACAAGTCTTTGATCCTTCGCTTTCACTTCTATCCTCCGTTCTGAAGTTCACAGAGGAGGCCAGTGTGTATGCGGGTCTCGGATGTTCCATGATCATCCACCCGCTCGACAAGAACCGCGAGGTTGAAAATCGAGGTGCTTTTCTACGTCACGGAACCATGTCGGCACACTGCCATTCTCGTGTGCGACGAAGTGGGTTCAGGAAGCGGCGAATGGCGGCAAAGATCGCCACCGTTTAAGAGTTGCGATACTTTGCAACATCGGTAACCCGCGAGTATGTGAGGTGAATCACTAACAAAGGTGACAAAAAGAAAAACTGGGTCGGTTGGACCCAGTTATGAATTATTTCGAAACGGAATCAGGGTTGAACCCAGTCCAATTGTCCGGTGATCAACGCTCCAGGATGTCCCGTTCCACATTGAGTGCAACCTTCTTTGGTTGCATTGGGAGCAGTGTCTCTCCTGTGCGCGTGGAGTTGCCGACGACGGCGACCTGTCCGATACGCATCATGCCTTTGCCGAAATCTGCAAACACCGGAACCAGCATGGCGAAATTAGGATCGACTTCGCTTTGCGTGATCTTCATCGACAGCTTCACTTTGCCGCCGTCCGCCGGAGTCAACTGGTACTCGAACTGATATTTCGGAACCTCCGTCCCGTACACCCACTCACGGAAGAACCAGTCCATCTTTCCGCTCCCTTGCAGGTCCATCGCTTTCGTCATGTGGCGCTCCACGATCTTTTCAAAGTCTTCGGTGCTCGCCGCACGGCCCTGATAGGTTTGGACGAAATCATGCATCGTGTCGATGAAGAGCTTGTCTCCGGGGGTGTACATAATGGATCGAAGCATTTGCAATACGTACGCGCCCTTGGAGTAGATGACATCCTGATACGCTTCCTCGCTTTTCGGCGAAATCAGGCGTAACCCCATCCAAATCGGTCCAGCGTCGTTCGGCGCGACTCCGAATTTGTTCTTCTCGAGAGTGCGATGTCGCAGGCGATCCCAGAATTGCAGATACTCCTTGTGGTTATTTCCGTACGCGATTTCTGTAAACAGCCCGGCGGAGAATTCGGCAAATCCTTCGGAGAGCCACTGGTCGTGATAAGAGGCCCAGCCCACCTCATGTCCCCACCACTGGTGAGAAACTTCGTGTGGGGTGACTTCATCGACGAAGCCGGTGAACTTGTTGTTGATGTTTCCGAACAGCATCCATCGCTGCGTGGAGTCGGTGTACGCGGAGATGGGAAGATAGACGAGGTAGGGCCACGACTGTCCGAAGTTGAAGTTTGGCTGCTCGGTAATGTTGATGGAATCGTAAGGGCTCTTGCCAAAATACAGGCTGCAGATCTGCAGTTGCGCGCGCGTCTGCTGCATCGCGAATTCGGTCATGCTGCGGGGAGCCATCGTTTTCAAGATGCTGTAGTTCGCGAGTGAACCGGGCAACTCGGTCAGATAGTAGCCGCTGATCTTGTAACTGGTCTTGTCGTCCTTGCCGCTGTCCAACTCCAATTTCTGGTAGTCGCCGTAGTTGAATCCGGCCACGGCTACCGGCATGGGTGTGACCCAATGCGTCACCGCGACGTCCTGCTCGACGGATTCCTGCTTCAGGTCTCCGACGCTGATCAATTTGAATTTGCGCGGCACCTTAAAGGTGAGGTCGTAGGTCGCGCGTTCGCCAAAGCCATTGAGGTTGGGATACCAGGAGCTTCTCGCTTGAACGTAGTAGGAACCGCCGCCGGCATTTTCAATGACCTTGTCGCCCGCATACTCGATCGTGATCGACGTCTCCTGCCCCATCGGTGGAGCTGCCGGAAGGACGACGTAAAAAGAGCCATCTTCTTTCCGTCCTTCCTGGATGAAGTTGAGGTTCTGTCCCTTATCGTCGAGGACCTGAGACACGCGGAGGTTCGGCAGCAAGCCGAATTTGACCACGCGCTCGCCTTGCACGAGCGGTTCGAACCAGATCGTGGCGGTGCTGAACAGATGCTGGTTCTTGGCAATGACAGTCTCGATTTTGTAGCGATGGGTGGCGAACAACCGCCGGTCCTCGCTGGAACTGGCCGTGCCGTTCAGGTATTCCGATTTCGTGTGCGCGAGGTACCACACGCCATCGTTCATGCCGTCTGTGTCGCAATTGATCAGCGCCACTTCTTCGGGTGAATCCAATTGCGGCAAGGCGCCTACGCGCATTCTCAGGAAGAAGCGCAGGTCTTTGTGTTTCTTGCCGTGAATGTACGCATTGAAGAACATCGGGTGGGCAGGGTTATAGATCGCGGCCAGAACATCGGCGTCGACATTGTCCATTGTCTCGTCGGTCAGCAGGGATTCGGTGAATCCGAGTGGTATCTCGCGGCGATGCCGCACCTTCTCCTCCCAATGCTGGAAGACCGCAGTCGCCTCGGCCGGTGTGGGCACGGGGTCCCCGATGCCGGCCAGCAAGCTGCGATGAGCGTCGCCGGTAAAGCGGATGACGACGTCGGTAAAATCTTCATCGAGTTGGTCGGCGCCGATCCGGCGGTTGAGTTCATGTGTGTCGAGAATCGTCACCGGTTTCAGCGTGAAGTGCCCTTCGCCGACGAACACTGCGCCGGTGGAGATCCCGTTCACAGGCGCCAGGAAAGTCAGAGTACCCTGTTCTAAATGGAAACTGCCGGCATCCACGTTGAGGTTGAAGTTCTTCACCTGGAAGCTCTGTCCCAGTCCGATCTCGCGCAACTTGCGGTATACCGGATCCGAATTCGCGTATGTACCCGGAGCGCCCGTGATGGAGAGCTTTGTTTCCTTCGTGGCGATCGCTAACGTCAGGTGAAGTTCTGACGCCGCGTTTGCATCAACTGCTTCCTCACGAGGTTCGAAGCCCGGTTGAGTGACGCGAACCGTGTACTTCCCGGGCTTCAGGTCTGGGGAGACGAAATGCCCTACGGCGTCCGTGGTGAGCAGAATCGGTTGCGCCAGGTCCCCGCCGCTGATTTCAACTTTCGCACCGACGATTACGGCGCCCTTGGGATCCTTCACGGTTCCGGAAATCGTAGCCGCATGCAACCATGTGGCGCTCAGCAGGAAAATGAGGAAGGAACTCAGTTTTAGCCCGGGATGTAACAGGACGCGTTTCTGGCGGCGGTCTTCGAGGCAGAGATGCACACTCGTCTCCCTCGAGAGGTTTCGGGGAACCGCTCGATTGTTGAAGGAATGAAAGGACCCGATTCTAGTGCGAAGGTCGGCGAATGTCAGCGATTTTCATCGTGACCAAGTGTAGGATTCGAGAACCTTTGGTGAATGAACCCGGCCCAAAAGTGGCATGGGCGAGGCGATTCGGCATCAGGAGAGGCTCATGCGTTTTGTAGACCGCGATGAGGTAGCGAGACGTTTGACTTACGAAGTCTGCATTCCAATCGTTCGCGATGCGATGATCGCGTTTTCGTGCGGCGAGACAAAGCAGCTGCTGCGCTCCATTATGTCGTTGTCGGAAGGGCGCTTATTCGGAGTCATGCCCGGCGCGATGGGAGCACATGCTCCGTTCGGCGCAAAGCTGATCAGCGTGTTTCACGGAAATTTTTCGAAAGGAATCCAGTCTCACCAGGGAGTGGTCGTCCTGTTCGATCCCGAGAGCGGCGCGCCGGTCTGCATTGTTCACGCCGGGGAAATCACCGCGATTCGCACCGCAGCTGCGAGCGCAGTCGCGACGGATGTGCTGGCACGCAAGGACGCGCGCCGAATGGCGCTGCTCGGCTATGGTGAACAGGCGCAAACGCACGCGCGCGCAATCAGCAAAGTTCGAAAGATCGAAACGATTACTGTCTGGGGACGATCAGCCGAGCGTGCGCGAGCCTTCGCCGAGAGCATGCAAGCAGAGCTGCGAGTTCCCGCCAGAGCGGCTGCCGACGTGCGCGACGCGGTCGCGGAGGCGGACATTATTTGTACTGTAACGTCCGCGCCGGAGCCGATCCTGAAAGGTGCATGGGTCCGGCCGGGAACGCACGTGAATGTAGTTGGCTCGAGCTACGCCGGTCCCGCGGAGATCGACCACGATCTCGTCGTGCGGTCGCGCTTCATCGTCGACAGCCGTGAAGGCGTGCTCGCGCAGGGCGCCGAATTCCTTCGTGCCAAAGCCGCAGGACTGATCGGAGACGATCACATCGCCGGCGAAATCGGCGAAGTCCTCGCAGGAAGAGTCGAAGGGAGACGGTCGGCCGACGAGATCACGATTTACAAGTCGCTCGGGCATGTGGTGCAGGACCTGGCGAGCGCTTGGGCGCTGTACTCGAACGATGATTCGGTGGCATAGAAATCCTTAGCGAACTATCTACATCTCTGTCGCGACATTTACTTGAAAACGTGAACGCCTGCGCTAAAGTTCTGGCGTAAATTCCTACCGCGGAGAGTTCTTCCCCATGCGCTCTCCTATCGTTGCCTGTGTTGTCCTCGTATTTGGCGCTTGCTTAACTTTCGCCCAGTACTCCAGTCCACAATTGCACAACGGCACGACCTTCGTGGCTTTTGTCGATCATTCGATCCGAGCTTCGCACGCGAAGCCAGGAGACCCGGTCGCTCTCAGGGTTGCCCAGGCATTTCTATTGAACGGCGAAGTTGTTCCTAAAGGCGCAAAGATCAAGGGACATGTAGTGGTCGCACGGAGAGTAGACAAGAAAGCGAAGTTGGGTTCTTTGCTTTCTGTAGTGGCGGATACGATTTCATGGAAGAAGCGCTCGGTCAGGATCTCAGGTTGGATTGTCGGCTTCGGTTCAATCAAGTTCTCGACGCCGGATTCGCGTCAGAGCGCGGCAATGGGACTCAGTCGGAAGATGATGGAGAAAATGAGGGCGACAGCGGACCGAACAAATCCAAAGTACAATATGCCGATTGTTCCGGAAGTTTTCACCACGTTTGAGACTGATGCAGGCAATACGACGTACGATTCCGCACGATTCGTTCGCGACCTCAAGTTGTTACGCAGGCCTGAAAAGAGTATTGGAACGATGCTGGTACACGACGACGGGGATATTTATCTCCCGAGAGATTTACTGGTACTTTTGGAAGAGATCGACACCGGCAATTCGGCGTCAGATCAAGAACCGCAGTCTGGCAGTTGAATCGTGAAGAGCATAATCCCTCCTTCTGTATCGTTTAACCCTTCCAGAGGAATCCCACTCCCGCGATCAACAGTGTCGCTTCAATAATCCAGACGAAGACTTTTTCGGGCAGGCGGGCCACGATCCGCTTGCCGAGATACGAGCCCAGGATCATCACCGGGCCAATGCTGAGTCCCGCGAGGACGGCGTGTGCGGGAAGAATCGATGACTCGTGGTAGGCGATCAGTTTGAAGACGTGCATTACCACCGTCGACATGGCTTCGGTGCCAATGTACGCGTTTTTGACCAGGCCGTAGGCCAGGAAGAATGGCGCCATGACGGGGCCGACACTTCCCAGCAGCGCGGAGAGGAAACTGGCGCCGGCACCGATTAAGGAGAAGCTCCAAACGGGCGGCTTTGTGGTGGTCTGCGGCCGAACGTGCCGCCAGATGACCACTAATATAAGGAAGAGCCCGAGCAGGCGGCTGAGCAACGGTATCGGTGCCCGGGCGAAGAGTATGCCCCCGATCAGTGCCAGGGGAATTCCGCCGACCGCAAACCAGCCGACCACCTGCCAGTCGAGTTCCCGGCGGTTGAACCAGACGCGGCTGGCATTGCCGATCAACTGGGCGACCGTCAGGATCGGGATGGCTTCTCGCATTCCGAAAGTGGCCACCAGGATAGGTAGCAGCACGGCGGCTCCGCCAAAACCGGAGACAGCGGCCAGGGTCGAGGCCACCAGCGCGACACCGGCGATTGCCAGGATGTGAACGATATCAGGCAAAAGGTGATCTTCTTTGGTTCAGCGTACCAACGCGTCAGATTGCTTCCCGCAACTCGGGATAGAATTAAGATGATCGCTCAATATCCAGCGCTTCGAAAGAAGCAGAAGATCAATAGATGTATAAGCTCCGTCGATTTCGCCGCGAGACGGCCGCGGCTTCGCTCAGGATGAAATAGCAGGCATGCTCGGTGTTCGTACGCGAAGATAAGGTCTCACCGATTCGGTTAACGGCGATCCAGTACGGGATACTGGCGCTGTTTCTGCTGTTGTTGTTCGGTTTCTGGCGCTTGCAGATCATGGCGAACAAGCGCTACGAAGAGTTGGCGCAGCAGAACCGCATCAAGGAAGTTCCCATTCTTGCTCCTCGCGGCAAACTCCTTGACCGCGAAGGACGCATTATCGTCGACAACTATCCTTCATTCTCCGCGATCCTGTTGCGCAACCAGGGAAAAATCCCCGAAGCCAATCTCGACGCTATTGCCGCGGGGCTTCATCTTGATCCTGCCGAACTTCGGCTGCGCATTAAGCGCATGGCCTGGAAACCGGGCTACGAGCCGATTTTCCTGAAGTCCGACATCACACCGGATGAACTCGCTTTCATCGAAGCGCACCGCAACGAGTACCCCGAGCTCGACACCATCACCGTTCATCGGCGTCTTTATCCGAAGAACGGCTTCATGGCCCACCTCATCGGTTACGTCGGCGAAGTCAGCGATGACATGCTGAACTCGCCGCGATTCGAGGTCTACAACCCGGGCGATATCGTCGGAATTTCGGGTGTCGAGGCCGAATACAACGACATCTTGATGGGACAGAACGGCTCGCGGCGCGTACTGGTGAACAGCCGGGGAAAAGAAGTCGGCGAGTTGAGCGAGAAGCCGGCGATACCGGGCAAATCGCTGAAGCTGACGATCGACCTCGATATCCAGATCGCTGCGGAGGAGGCGCTGGGTGACAAGAACGGCGCCATCGTAGCGATGGACCCGAAAACCGGCGAGATACTCGCGATGGTCAGCCGGCCAACCTTCGACCCTAACGATTTCGCGGTGAGGATTTCGAGCAAGGAATGGAGTCAGCTGGTCAACGATCCCAACAAGCCGCTGCTGAATAAGGCGATCCAGGCCCAACTTGCGCCGGGTTCCGTCTTCAAGATCATCATGTCAGTTGCGGGTTGGCAGGAGGGGGTTGCGCAGGACATGCACGTACACTGCAGCGGCGGCGCGGTGTTCTACGGGAGACGTTTCGCTTGCTGGGTAAAAGGCGGACATGGTGAGGTCGATCTCACCAAGGCGATCTACCAGTCCTGTGACGTTTTCTTCTACACGCTCGCTGAAAAGCTGGGAATCGATCGCATTGCGAAGTATGCGACCATGCTGGGGCTCGGGCATAAGACGGGGATCGATCTTCCGAACGAAGCCAGCGGTGTGATGCCCAGCGAAGAGTGGAAGATCAAGAACTTCAAGCAGAAGTGGTTCGCGGGCGAGACGATTTCGGTGGGCATCGGGCAGGGTGCGGTTGCGACGACACCGGTCCAGTTGATGCGCGCGATCGCAGCGATTGCCATGGATGGACGGATGGTAGTGCCGCACGTCGCAAATCCGACCGATCTTCCGCAGCGCTACATCGAGGCGAATCACTACAACGACATCAAGAACGTCTCCATCGATCCGAACGGCTGGAACGTCATCACCGACGCCATGAGCCGGGTGCTGTTGCCCGAAGGCACCGCTCCTTCGGCACATATCCCCGGGATTGATATCGCGGGCAAGACGGGTTCGGCGCAGACGATTTCGAACGCAATGAAGGCGAAGATCGCCAACAAAGCCGAGTTCAAGGACAACGGCTGGTTCGTTGGCTTCACGCCAAGACGTGATCCGAACATAATCGTGGCGGTGCTTACCGAGGGCGGCGAACACGGCTACCTGGCCGCGCGTGTCGCGACGCAAGTCATCAAGGCCTACGTAGAGAAGCAGCGCAAACTGGAGCAACCACAAGGGCAGCAGAACGTGGCGCAAACAAACGCTGGAGGGAACTCAGCGCAGGCCAAGCCCACTGCCGAAGTGAACGGCATCTGGACAGATGGCAACCAGGACAAGTTGAATTCCGGCAAGTTCCAGGTAGCACTGGATGAGAAGCCGAAACCGGCGGCGCAGGCTGCACCCGGGATGGAGAACGTTCCAGCAGGTCAAGAACAGAAGAAGCCGAAGCTGGCCGAGCAGAACAAGCCGGCGGGTGAAACGTCCACAGCCACGAAAACAGAGCAGGATGCCGCAAAGCCGAAACCTGCAAATCAGCCAGGCGCTGCCTCCAAAGTAGGTGAGGCTCCTACGCCGAAGAAATCAGAGGCGCCAACGCCGCCCAAACCATCGGAGCCGGAGCGCTAAATGGCACGGTACGTACGTTTCCGCGATTTTGACTGGGTGCTGCTGGTCTTCGTTCTCCTCATCTGTGCGCTCGGCATCGTCGAGATTTACTCGGCGACTCGCAACACGAAGTTCGACAACGCCGACCTGCAGGTTAAGCAGATCTACTGGATCATTGGCGGCGTGATCCTGATGTTCCTGATCAGCCTGGTGAACTACCAGACGCTCCTCGAAAACGTTCACTGGATGTATGGGCTATCGATCGTTTCTTTGCTGGCCGTGCTTGTGTTTGGCCGGCGGTACCTGGGCGCAAAGCGCTGGATCGCAATGCCGGGGGGATGGCATTTTCAGCCATCGGAATGGGTCAAACTCGTTCTAATCCTGACGATGGCGAAATACTTCGCCGAATACCACGACCGTGAACTGCCGTTCAGAGAACTGGTCAAGGCCGGAGCCATTGTCGCCGTCCCGATGCTCATGGTGTTGAAACAGCCTGACCTTGGAACATCGCTGACCTATTTACCGATCGCCGTAATGGCCCTGTTCCTCGGTGGCATGAAGATGAAACATGTGCTCGTGATGGTCCTGGTTGCGGGCATCATGATGCCGATTGCCATTCACTTCCTGAAGCCCTACCAGAGGGACCGCCTGACCGCGTTCGTTGAGCCAGAGGCAGATGCGAAAGGCTCCGGCTACCAGGTCATCCAATCGCTCGTGGCTGTCGGTTCTGGGGGACTTTGGGGGAAGGGAACCGCCAAGGGTACCCAAACGCAGGGGCAGTTCCTGCCGGTGACCCACACCGACTTCATCATGGCGGCATGGTCGGAGGAGCACGGGTTCGTGGGCGCTACCGTGGTGTTACTGTTATACTTCCTAGTGCTGATGCGTCTGATCCATAATGCCCAGACGGCACCGGATCGCGCCGGCACGTTCGTGGTGATGGGTGTCGTGGCGGTACTCACATTCCATGTTCTGGTGAACGTGGGAATGGTGGTAGGATTCATGCCCGTTACCGGAATTCCTTTGCCGCTGATGAGTTACGGCGGCTCGTCGATACTGTTCATGTTCCTGGCCCTGGGAATTGTGATGAACGTCAGGATGCGCAGGTTCGTGAACTAGCAACCGATTTCCACTCCGGACAAGCTCCCCTTGACGGAGAAATGTGATAGGGTTGCTGCAACAGGGTGAAGATGCGCCGAGGGCGCTCACCCAGCAAGCTTGAAGAATCGGGCCTGGTGATTACGAGTGTGACGTGCACCGGTCCCTAGGGGAAACAAGATTACGATCGCTCTCGCGAAAGAGAGCACGCCGGCCGAAAGGGATAGGGCCGGACAGAATTGAAGAAGCGCGCTGAGCCCGGAGCAGGTAACGGCCCCATCACCCGGCGGTGAGAGAGCGGTCACAAACTCCGAGCAGCAGCCCGAAAAACCGGTGCAAAAGATTCCCGACATTGCGATGTCAAAGGCACACGAGAAATTCCGTGTGCATGCGCCGTTCTGCAGTTAGAACGGTCCACCGAGCTTCAAAACTGACCACTCTTCTCCCACCCAGTCGGCATTTGCCCGTGTTATCTGCCTGACCCCTGCGCGGGTTCATCACAGGTCGCGGGCGCCGGAGAAAGAACAAATGAATAAGGAACTGTACGTTTCCAGTACGCCACACGAAACCAAGGTGGCGTTGGTGGAAGACGATCAGCTCGCCGAAGTGTATTTCGAGCGGGAAAACGAGTACACCCTCGCAGGGTCCATCTACAAAGGTCGGGTAACGCGCGTGCTGCCGGGAATGCAATCCGCATTCGTGGATATTGGCCTGGAGCGTGATGCCTTCCTGTACGTCTCCGACTTCCTCGAACTCGAGGAAGAAGACGAGGAACTTGGGCAGGTTCAGCTTCAGCCTCACCTGATCGATCCCAATAAGCTTGGACCGCAACTGTCAGCGGAAGCCGAAGTAGAAGAGCTTGTCGAGGCCGAGGACGAAGGCGACGAAGAGAGCGCCGAGGCTGCCGAAGGCGGGCAGCAGGATGAGAGCGGGTCGCGCAAGTGGCGCGGACGGCGTCGCCGTCGCGGGCGCCGCGGCGGACGCGAGCGAAGCCGCAACGGCGAAAGCAATGGCAACGAGACCGTCGAGGCCTCGGAGGCGGAGCCAGGACCAGAACAACAAGAAGAATCCGTGGAACGGGATGTCACACCGCCAGCACCGGTTCCTGCTCCGGAAGCGACTTACGAGCGGATACTGCTGCCCGGCGAATCAATCGCTCGCTACCAGGGTGGCGGAACCGAAGCCCCTGCGGAGTCTCAGCCGAGCGAAGAGCGTCCGGAACGCGACTCTCGTTATGAGCGGGGAGATCGCGGCGGACGGTTCGGTCGTCGTGGAGGACGTCGGGACCGCTTCGAGCGTCGCGAGCGCCGCGAAGAAGAGCCCTACGCGCTTCCCGCGGATTACCAGCCCATCGTCCTTCCGGGCGAATCGATCTCGAAGTATCGAGACCCGCGGCCCCCGCGGCCCGCGGCCGAAGATGCCTCCGGGACACAAGCGTCAGAAGTAAACGAATTCCTTGCATCCACTGACGCGCAGCCTGCGAATACCGTCGAGGCGAATATCGAGGAGACAGCAGGACCGGAGACCGCTCGCATAATGGAAGCCGAGCGCGAATCTGGCACGCTTGAACTGTCCCGTCAGGTGCGAGAGGAAGAGCGGGACGAGGAAGAGCGGTTCGAGAGCATGAACGTCGCTGCCGTTTTCGGCGGCGATGCGGTTGAAGAAGATACCCCTCAGCACGAGGACACCCATCGCTTCTCCGACGAGACTCCCATGCGACATGAGCACGAGACGACTTCGGCAGAAGTGCCCTCCGGCGATTGGCGCGACAAGTTCGCCGAACAGGAACAGCCGACCGAGGCGGCTTCCAGCGAGACTCCCGACGAAGCTCGCGAGGAGTCCATCGTTGAAACTGAAACCCGACATGAGCCCGATCAGGAAGCCGGCAGCTACGTGATCGAGGGCGATAACGTCGAACACGAAGAGATCGACGAAGATGAAGCAGAGATCGGGACCTACGAAGAGGAATTCGACCACTATCACCCGAACGAGATTGAAGAGGAGACTCTCGATGCGCAAGGCGGTCGCGTAAATGGCGCCGAAGTCCTGGGCGATGCTGTGCGAGAAAGCGACGAAGAAGCCCTTCTCGAAGAAGAAGAGTACGAGTTCAATGGCGACGGCGAGGCATCCGAGGGGGACGAGTTCGAAGAATCGGAGATGCTCGTCGCGGAAGACGAACAGGAGAATCCCGAAGAGGGACACGCCGGACTGCGGGCCCCGGCGGGAACGGCCGGCTATCAGCAACGGTCCGAGCGCACCGAGCGTCCCGGTTACGAGCGCCGTGGCGGAGATCGAGGCAGAGGGCGGCGTGGATTCCGGCGCGGCGGAATGCGTCCGCGGCGCGAGTTCCGTCCTGCACCGGCCATCAGCGACCTGCTGAAGGAAGGGCAGGAAGTTCTCATCCAGATCGCCAAGGAGCCGATCGGCAAAAAGGGCGCGCGCATCACGAGTCACATCGCGCTCCCCGGCCGGTTCCTGGTTTACATGCCTACCGTGAACCACATCGGCGTCTCCCGAAAGATCAACTCCGACGAGGAACGCCAGCGCCTGAAGCGCATCGTTGCCAGCGAGCGCGAGAACGGCCACGGCGGATTCATCGTTCGGACTGCGGCTGCCGCGGTGCGAGAAGAAGAACTCCGCGCGGATATCCGTTTCCTGAAGCACCTCTGGTCGGAGATACGCACGCGGGCCGAAAACAGCAAATCCCCGTCGCTTATCTATCACGACCTCAACCTGGTCGAGCGCGTGCTACGCGACCAGGTCACCAGCGATTTCTCGCAGATATGGGTGGACACCCAGGAAGAGTACGAGCGCGTGGTGCGCTTTGCCAGCCGGTTCCAGCCGGGCCTGCTGAAGCGCATTAAGCTCTATTCGAAGTCGACTCCACTCTACGAACAGTTCGGCATCCAGGACGAGATCAACAAGAGCCTGAAGTCGAAGGTATGGCTGAAATCCGGCGGCTACATCGTTATTAACCAGACCGAGGCGCTGGTCGCAATCGATATCAACACGGGCAAGTACGTCGGAAAGACGGCACGCCTGGAAGACACGATCGTGAAGACCAATTGCGACGCCATCAAGGAAATCGTGCGGCAAATCCGTTTGCGCGATCTCGGTGGCATCATCGTCATCGACTTCATCGACATGGACGAGCGCAAGAACCGCCAGAGGGTCATGCAGACGCTTGAAGAAGAGCTGAAGTACGACCGCGCCCCGTCGAAGGTCCTGCAGTTCAACGACTTCGGCCTGGTGGCGATCACACGCAAGCGGGTCAAGCAGTCCCTTGAGCGCACCCTTGGAACGCCGTGCCCGTACTGCACCGCGACCGGCTTCGTGAAGTCGCCGATCACGGTGGCAAACGAGATCTTCGTAGAGATGAAGAAAGTCCGAAAGCAGGTCGAAAAGGACGACGTCATTCTGCGTGTGAACCCCGAGGTCGCCAAGGAACTGAAGACTGCGAACGGCAAACGCATCCAGGAACTGGAGGAGTTGGTCGGACGTCCGGTGCTGGTGAAGAGCGATGCGCAGTTGCACCAGGAGCAGTTCGATATCAACTTCTAGTTACCGGGTATCAGGGACCGGCGCTGGTGAAAAGTTGAACTCTATGACGGCCGGGATTCAAGTCCCGGCCGTTGCAATTTTCGGGAAGTTACCTTCGGTTTTGGGTGGTACTTAAGTTGCAACGGACAGACTATCCCATTCATAATAAATAGGTTACCACGAGGACTCGTACTCTGGTGGCCGCACCGGTACAAGGGCCGGAAGGACGAGGCCAGAGATGCGATGACCCGAATCATTTCGGCACATTAGCCTGGTTAAAAGGTAAGAAACTGCCAGACAATACCTAGAAAACTCGGAATAGGACCAAAGGTCCACTACCTTCGCTACCCTGAAGCCCCAAACACGAACCGTCTGCATTACTACCACTATCCGTTGTGGTAAGTTCCTCTTAGTTCCACTACAACTTGCAGAGTTACGGTAGTACAACACCCAAAGTTACGGCAAAAACTGGCATAAAACCCGGAAAACACCCGAAGTTTCCGTTGACACAACCGGAGTTGATGCCGGATAGTCAGCCTGCATTCGCTACACAACTTCCCCCCTTGAGCGGGTCTTGAGCCCGCAGGTGGTCTGACCGACGCCGTTGGGACCCCATGGTCGGCCACTACTTCTGTGGAAAGGGCTGAGAAACGTTATGGCCGATTCGCCTGAAGTCATGAATATTCGCCAGGCTTCCGAGTACCTGGGGATCAGTCCGGACACGCTTTACAAATACGTGTACGAGGAAAAGATCCCGGCATTCAAGCTTGGCAATCGCTGGAAATTCAAGAAGACCATCCTGGACACCTGGATGGAGCAGAAGAGCACGCTGGGTGAGGGGAAGGCCAAGAAGAGACCCAAGGCCGCAGGGGCGGCACGGTAAAGGCGGAGCGCAAATGTTTGGATTGGGTGGATCAAAGACGATCGTCGGCTTGGATATAGGTTCCAGCAGCATCAAGCTGGTGGAATTGAAGAAAGGCCGTGGTGGAATCACGGTCACGAACATGGGCATGGAGCCGCTGGCGTCCGACATCGTGGTCGACTCCATGATCGTCGACAGTGGCAGCGTCGCGAGTGCGATCACGAAGCTGTTCACGGAGCACAACATCAAGGCGAAGGCGGTTGCAACCTCAGTGAGCGGTCATTCGGTCATCGTGAAGCCGAACGTGAAGATGCCGGCTATGAGCGACGGCGAGCTGGGAGACGTGATCCAGCAGGAAGCGGCGCAGTACATTCCGTTCGACATCGCCGACGTAAACATCGATTTCCAGATCCTGAACGAAGAGTCGATGGGCCCCCAGATGGACGTTCTGCTCGTGGCCGTCAAGAAAGACAAGATCCTGAATTACACGAACGTTCTCTCGCTGGCGGGCAAGGCTCCGGCGGTTGTGGACATCGACGCCTTCGCTCTCCAGAACTGTTACGACTACAACTACGAGCCAGCGCCGAATTCGACGGTCGCGCTGCTGAACCTGGGCGCGAGCGTGATGAATATCAACATCGTCAAGGGTTCGACCCCTTTGTTCACACGCGATGTCAGCGTGGGCGGACACCAGTACACGGACTCCCTGCAGAAGGAACTGGACCTGAGCTTCGACGACGCCGAGTCGCTGAAACTGGGGCACAAGGTCGGCACGGTCAGCGAAGACGCCAAGCTGCCGATTTTGCAGCAGGTGACCGAAATCATCGTGCTGGAGATCCAGAAGACGTTCGACTTCTTCCGCGCCACCGCCGCGGGCGAGCACATCGAGCGGATCTATCTTGCCGGTGGGTCGTCGAAGGTGCCGGGCCTGATTGAAGCCTTGCGGCAGGAGTTCTCGCTGCCGGTGGAAGTGCTGAATCCTTTCCAGAAAATCGAGCCTCCGGTGGGGCCGGGAGCCGATCTGGTGGAACAGAACGCGGCGCAGTTGGCCGTTGCCGTGGGATTGGCCCTGAGGAGTTTTGAAGACCTATGATCCGGATCAACCTGCTGGGTACACCAAGACAGAAGAAGGGCAAGCGTGGCGGCGCGGTTCCGGTAGCGTTGCCAAGCGAAGGCCCCTCGCCGCTGATCGTCCTGCTGGTGGTGGGCGTGTTGGCTGCGGCCGGGAACTACTTCTACTACCATTCGCTCAATGCAACGCACGACAAGCTTCAGGCGGATTTGCAGTCAGCGGACGCGCAGATCAAAACGCTGTCTGCCGTGAAGACGGCTTACCTCGAAAAGCAGAAGCAGCACGAGGCGCTGAAGGCGCGGTTTGATGTCATTGACCAGCTTCGTGCCAACCAGTCGGGTCCGGTGGTGCTGTTGAACGCGATCAGCACCTCGGTAAGCGACAGCGACGCAGTCTGGCTCAGCACAATGCACGATGACGGGCCGAGCGTGACGATCGAAGGCATCGCGCTGAGCAATGTCTCCCTGGCGAACCTGATGGAGAACCTGAAGAAGACAGGCCAGTTCAAGACGGTAGAGATGAAGCAGTCGATCCAGGAAGAGATTTCGAAGGGCATTCAGACGTTCAGTTTCACGCTGGTCTGTGAGCGTCAGAACAAGAAAGCATAGCGGGGACGGTTATGGCCAAGTGGAGTGAAATGTCGTGGAAGGGACAGGCGGCAGTCATGATTGTGGTCGCCTTATGCCTGACCGTGGTGCTTTATTTCGTGCCCGGCGGATATAAGAGCATTGCCGACAGCAATGAAGACGCCGCCAAGAGCCTGGCGAGCAAGCGCGCGGAAATTGCCCAGTTACAGCCATACCAGGGCAAATTGGCCGAGTTGAACGCCGCAATCGACGGACTGAAGCAGCAGTTGGAACTGCAGAAGCGCATCGTTCCGGAAGAGAAGGAAGTCGAGGGCTTCATCAAGGTGCTTCAGGCCGAAGCTTCCCAGTCGAATATCGAGATCCGTCGTTACGAGGCCAAGCCGGTCGAGACGAAGGAGTATTACTCGCAGGCGCCGTTCGCCATCGATATCGACGGCCCGTATTACGCGGTGCTCGATTTCTTCCGGCGGGTGGGCAAGATGGAACGCATCATCAACATCTCCGACCTGAAGATGGCTTCGGTAACCAAACCGAGCGGCGCGGGAGTGAAAAAGACGTATCACTACGAACCGAACGAAAGCGTAGTCGCCAGTTGTGTTGCGACTACTTTCTACAGTCATGCGAGCACTCCGCCACCGGCGAAGGGCGCGAAGAAGAAGCGATAGGGGACTGCGAATGAAGCTTACGAAGAGTCTTCTAATAGTCACGATGCTGGCGGGTGTTGCATTCGCGCAGGCGCCTGCGACGAAGAATGCGGTGGCAGCGCAGGTGAAGAAAGCCACTGCACCCGCGAAACCGGCTGCTGCGGCAGCTAAGCCGACGATGCCGGCGAGTAGGCCCGAGCACGTGGCGGCCAGGGCGCAAAGGACGACGAAACACGCGGCCAAGGCTTATCACGTGACCAGGAAAGCGGTTCCGTCGCAGACAAAGAAGGAAGAGAAGCCAACTGCTGGCAACTCGGAAACCGCGGACAACATTGCCCCCGAAGTAAAGCGCGGACGCGATCCTTTCGTGAGCATCATCCAGATGCGCACCGGGAATATCTCCTGCACGGGCCCGGGCAAGAAGTGCCTGATGCCGGACCAGATTATGCTGCGCGGCGTCGTCCGTTCTCAGGACGAATCCATTGCTGTGGTTTCCAGCACCGCGAACAAGACTTATTTCCTGCGGGAAAACGATCCTGTCTATAACGGCGTCGTCGTGAAGATCACACCGGACTCGATCGTTTTCCGTGAAAGCGTGACGGACCGCCTGGGAAAGACGGTTCAGCGCGAGGTAGTCAAGAAGGTTAACAATCCCGCCGCTTAATGGATGTTGGCGGATATGTGTTGCTGGCAATATCGCATTAAAGAGTTCTAACGCAGTACCCAGGTGCGGTTCACCGGTTTCGGTTGTGGTAGGCGCAACAGGGCCGGGAAGGATTTCTTCAAGGCGATTCGACGCATAGGGCGCGAGATCGCACACGGTGTGGGGCGGGGCTCCCGCCGTGAGGAGAACAACGATGAGGCTAAAGCAACTGCTGGGTGTATTCGCGCTGGTGGCGATTCTGTGCACGGTCACGGTGGCAGCCAGTTCGCAATTGATGAACGTGAGCACGGCGGCCAAGGGCAATTCGACAATTGTCACTGTGCATGCGAATGGCTCCTTTACGCACAACGAGTACCGTCCCGCCGACAACTTATTGCTGGTGGACATGACGGGCATCTCGCCTGGGAAACTTCAGGACAAGGAGCAGGACCTGAATCTTCCCGGTGTGAAGTCGTACCGCGTTCTCAGCTATAAGGGAGCGAGCGGCACCGAGGTCACGCGACTCGAGATTGCGCTGGCGGACGCGAATGACGTCCAGGTCACGGAGACCAAGGGTGGATTAATGCTCCGTGTCAGCGGGAAAGGAGAAACTCCGGTCGCAGCCGCGGTAGCGCCTGCGAAACCCGCGCCTGTTGCTCCGAAGGTTGAACGCGCCGCCGTCGCACCGGCTGCTAAGCCGACCGCCGCGAAACCGGCTACATCCAACGTACCTGAAGACATGGCCAGCATTCGCAAGATCGCCGTAACGCATGGCGCTTCGGGACTGGAAGTTCAGATTCATGGCGCGACTTCGGCCAAGGCGATGACGCTCACCAATCCCGACCGCGTCGTCCTCGACTTTGAGAATTCCATTCCAGCGGTTCACACAAGAAACATCCTGGTGAACTCGCCGGAGTTGAAGGACATCCGCGTCGGACAGTTCCAGAATGATCCGCCAGTCACGCGTGTTGTGCTCGACATGAAGTCCGCCCAGGAATTCGACCTCGTTCCCGGCAACGGCATGTTGACCGTGAAGTTCCACGGCGCCGCAACCGCTAATCAACCGGCTCCGGCCAAGCCCGAGAACGTGAAGCAGCCTGACCCGGCTCCGGCGAAACCCGCCGTGATGCAGGCGGTTGCGAATAATTCGACCCCCGCGTATGCCATGCCGGTTTCCAGTACTCCGGCACCAGCCGCGAAAGTTGTTGCAGCGAACCCGATGCCGGCCAACGCCGCTGAAGTGAAACCTGCAGTTGCCGCTCAGGCGCAGCCTGCGGTTTTCGTTGAAGCGAAAGCGAGCGAGCCGACAGCTCCTGCGACCAGCCCGGAGCCCGATCCGAGTGTGCGCGCTGCTGACGCGGCGTCCACGATCGCAAAAGCAAACCACGCCGATGAGAGCCCTATGCCGGCTGCGAGTGCCGCTCTGGGTCCGAAACCGGCCGTCAATCTGGCCCTTGAGCAGAAGCAAGAACAAGCGATGGCGAAAAAGCCTGCTGGCCCGCGCTACACCGGCGAGCCGATTTCAGTGAACTTGAAGGATGTCGATCTGAAAGACTTCTTCCGCCTCATTCACGACATCAGCGGATTGAACGTCGTTCTGGATCCCAACGTTCACGGGAGCCTGACCCTGGTGCTTGATGACGTGCCATGGGACCAGGCGCTCGATATCGTTCTCAAGAACAATGGTCTTGACCGCCAGTTGCAGGGAAATGTGCTGCGAATTGCGACCATCGACACCATGCGTCGTGAAGCGGAAGCACGTCGCGCACAGGCGGAAGCCGAAGCCCTGGCCGTTGATAAGGAGACGGTCACACGGTTCCTCAGCTACGCGCATTCCAAGGACGTCGTTCCGACCATCAAGAAGTTCCTCTCGGCCCGCGGTGAAGTGATCGCCGACGACCGCACCAACGCACTGATCATCTCGGACATTCCGAGCGTGATCCCGCAGATCGATCGCTTGCTTGCCCAGTTGGATCGTAAGACCCAGGAAGTCGAGATTGAAGCCCGAGTGGTCGCGGCGACCCGCAACTTCGCGCGCGACATCGGTATGCAACTCGGCCTTGGATGGGGCAATGGCGTCAGCGCCGCCGGCGGCATACTCAGCAGCAACAGCCCCATCACGAACAACGTTCCAACCGCGCCGATGTACATTCAATCTCCAGGCGGTGGGGGAAACATTCCGTTATTCTCAAACCTGGGAGTGGCGAAACCCACGAGCGCGCTCGGCTTCACGAATGCAACCAACAACTACCGTATCGACGCCGTTCTGAGCATGGCGGAGAGCAAGGGACTTGCAAAGATCCTGTCACGTCCTCGCGTGGTGACGCAGAACAACGTCACCGCCGTGGTGAAGCAGGGCTTCAAGATCCCGGTCGTCACGCAGGCGCAATTGGGTGGCCCGAGCACCACGACTTACATCGACGCCGTCCTCCGGTTGACGGTGACCCCGCAGATCACGGCTGAGGGCACCATCTTCCTCGCGGTGGACGTGGAGAACACGACCCCCGATCAGTCGTTGGCGGTTGGCGGCCAACCTGCACTGTTAACGCAACAGGCGACCACGCAGGTACTGGTCACCGACGGCGGCACGGTCATCATCGGTGGCGTCATTCAGACCCAGAACTCGGTTCAGACTGATCAAATTCCGCTCCTGGGCGACATCCCGGTGCTGGGCAATCTGTTCAAGCACAGAACGGTCAACACGAAAACCCAGGAGTTGATCTTCTTCATCACTCCGAAGATCGTTCAGACATAACGGCTCCAGGCATCTCCTCTTTGCACCCGGAACTCGAAAGAGTTCCGGTTTTTATTTTCGCGACATTTACAATCAACAGCATGGATTACTCTGGCCGCATTGCACAGCTTAGGCTCGCGATGCAAAAGGCGCGCTGCGACGCCCTGCTCGTCACCCATCTTCCGAATGTTCGGTATCTCTGCGGATTCACCGGTAGCGCGGGCGTCCTCTTACTGTCATCGAGAAGCTTCTTCTTCACCGACGGACGCTATGCCGAGCAGGCCGCCAAAGAGGTGGTTGGGGCAAAGGTCGTCATCACCAAGAGTCCCGCACTTACCGCCGCAGCTAAACAGGCAGGCCGAATGAAACGGGGCCATCTCGGCATCGAGGCTGATCATTTGAGCGTCACCGCGGCCGAGGCCGTTGCAGACGCGTTGCCCAAGGGCGTTCGTCTGGCTTCGACGCGCAGCATTGTCGAACAACTGCGAATGATCAAGGAACCGGTCGAAATCGAACTCCTCCGCGCGGCGATTGATCTGGGTTGTGAACTCCTGCCGGTCGCGCAGAAAGCGATCCGCCCTGGTGGCAAGGAAGTTGAGGTTGCGGCGAAGCTTGAATTCGCGGCGCGTAAAGCTGGAGCGCAGGCGATGTCCTTCGAAACCATCGTCGCCGCTGGTCCAAGGTCGGCGCTGCCCCACGGCGTGGCGAGCGAGGCGCCTATCCCGGCTAACGGATTCGTGGTCTTGGACTACGGTGTTATACTGCATGGTTATTGCTCGGACATGACCCGCACTGTGCACGTTGGTCGGGCGGATCAGGAAGAGCGCGATCTGTACCGGGCGGTGCTGGACGCTCAGTTGGCGGCCATCGCAGCCTGTCTCCCGGGTGCGAAACTGACCGAGGTCGATTCGGCGGCCCGGGACGTCCTGAAACAGGCGAAGTTGGACAAGTTTTTTACGCATTCAACGGGGCACGGGGTGGGGTTGGAGATTCACGAGCTTCCACGCGTCGCCCAAGGGCAAAAGGAAATTCTGCGGCCCGGCATGGTCATCACCATTGAGCCGGGAATTTACCAGGCGGGCAAGCGCGGTATCCGCATCGAGGACGTAGTTGCTATAACCGAGACCGGCTACGATCTGCTGACGTCCGCCAGAAAAGAACTGATCGAAATCTGAAGGCGCCCAAGGAGAGTATTCCGGCGGCGATTCCCCCAAAATGAATTCAAAAGAAATCAAAGAACTTGTTGAATTCCTGATCGAGAAGGACGTTACGGAGTTCGAGTTGGAACGCGGTGACGTCAAAATGCGGATCAAGCGCGGCCAGCAGGTGCAAGTCGTCCAAGCACCGGTTGCGCCAATGATGGCCGCTCCAGTTATGGCTCCAGCCGTCGCTGCCATGGCAGCGCCGGCAGCACCCGCGGCGAGCCCGGTTGCGACACCTGGTCCTTCTGCCCCGGCGACGCCCGCCGAGGAAGAGGGACTGCATCACGTCAAGTCGCCGATCGTGGGCACGTTCTACGAGGCACCTTCGCCGGGTGCGCCGCCATTCGTCAAGCCGGGCGACCACGTTGCTGCCGGTCAAGTATTGTGCATCGTGGAAGCGATGAAGCTGATGAACGAGATCGAGTCGGATGTCGCCGGCGAAGTTGTGAAAGCGCTGGTCGCGAATGGACAACCAGTTGAGTATGGGCAGCCGCTCTTCGCGGTAAGACCGAAGTAAACGGCAAGGGAAAACAGCAAAGCCGCGGAATGGTCCGCGGCGAAGTCTATCAATGTTCAAGAAAATTCTAATTGCTAATCGCGGAGAGATTGCGCTCCGCGTCATTTGTGCCTGCAAGGAACTGGGCATCCGGGCGGTCGCCATTTATAGCGAAGCAGATCGCAATTCGCTCCACGTCCGCTTTGCCGACGAGGCGATTTGCATCGGGCCGCCGCGCCCGAGCGACAGTTACCTTAATATTCCGGCCGTCATCAGCGCCGCCGAAATCGCCAACGTCGACGCCATTCACCCCGGCTACGGCCTGCTGAGTGAAAACGCCAATTTCGCCGAAGTTTGCGAGACCTGCGGCATCAAGTTCATCGGCCCGCCGCCGGACGTAATCCGCATGATGGGTGAAAAAGAAAAGGCCCGCATGGCGATGAAGAAGGCCGGCGTGCCCATCCTGCCGGGCTCCGAAGGCGTCATCGGCGGCGAAGACGAAGCCTTGGAATGGGCGAAGTCGGTCGGCTATCCCGTCATCGTGAAGGCTTCAGCCGGCGGCGGCGGTCGCGGCATGAGGGTGATTCGTGCGCCAGAAGAGTTGCCGAACCTCTTTCGGGCCGCCCAGACTGAAGCCGCGAATGCCTTCGGCAACGGCGATCTCTACATGGAGAAGTTCATCGAGACGCCGCGCCACATCGAGTTCCAGATCCTTGCCGATGCCCATGGCAATGTCGTCAGTCTCGGGGAGCGCGAATGCAGCATCCAGCGCCGCCATCAAAAACTCATCGAAGAAGCACCCTCGGTAATGGTCACCCCCGAACTTCGTGCAGAAATCGGCGGCATCCTGCAAAAGACGATGTCGGCGATCGGTTACGTGAACGCGGGCACCGTCGAGTTCCTGATGGACGAGAACCGCAAGCTCAACTTCATCGAGATGAACACGCGCATTCAGGTGGAGCACCCGGTCACAGAGATGACCACGGACGTCGACCTGGTGAAGAGCCAGATTATGATCGCCGCCGGCGAGAAGTTGAGTTCTGTATTACACGGTCCAATCCTTTCCCGCGGCCACGCCATCGAGTGCCGTATCAACGCCGAGCATCCCGAAAAGTTCACGCCTTCCGCGGGCAAGATCAATACATACAATATCCCCGGCGGAACCGGCATCCGCGTCGATACCGCCCAATATGCAGAAGGTGTCGTGCCGCCCTACTACGACTCGCTGATCGCAAAACTGGTGGCGCGCGGACGCGACCGCGCCGAGGCGATTTCGCGCATGCAGCGGGCGCTCGACATGTTTATTGTCGAAGGCATTTACACGACGATTCCTCTGCACCGGCGCATCATGGCCGATCCCGATTTCCGTGCCGGTAGGTTCGATACCAAGTTCATGGAACGCTTCCTGAACAAAGCAGCGGAATCGAAGGCCGGGAAATAGAAAGATTAGTATCCGTGCCCCACGTCTGCCGTAGTGAGCAGACGTGGGTCTTCTCGGAAAAATGACCGATCGTCCTCTCCATTTGCCTCGGCTTTACGCGATCATCGATACCGGTTTGCTCGCGGACCGAACTTCTCCGGACCAACTAACCACAGCCATTTGCGATTTTGCCCTCGAACTCGCTTCCTCTGGCGTCACTCTCTTTCAATACCGCGCCAAGAATATGAGTTCCCGGGACATGCTCTCGCATGCACGAGAGCTGCGGCGCGTCCTCGGTCCAGATCGAACCCTCTTCATGAATGACCGCGCCGATCTCTGCCTCGCCGCAGGCTTCGACGGCGTTCATCTTGGCCAGGAAGACCTTTCCCCGGAAGGCGCCCGCGCTGTCCTTGGAAACCATTGCTGGATCGGGGTTTCCACGCACAATGCCGATCAGGCAAGGCTGGCCGCCATGGGTCCCGCGGATTACATCGCAATCGGCCCCGTATTCACGACTTCTACCAAGGAAAACCCTGACCCGGTCGTCGGGTTAGAAGGTGTCAGGGCCGCTCGAGCGCTCACGTCAAAACCGCTGGTCGCGATTGGCGGCATCACTCGGGCAAATGCCCGGTCCGTAATCGACGCCGGCGCCGATTCGGTGGCGGTTATTGGCGATCTGTTGCATGATCCGGCACACGCATCCGAGCAATTTCTCCGGCTTTTGGTGTAAAGTCTTTGCACTTATTTTGTTGGTGAGAAGGGTTCCGGATTCTCAGTGAAACAATGTTGACAGGAATTGCCGGTCCTGCACTCAACCTCGTAGTTGCGGCTTCGCCCGTGATGACGGCGTAGAGAGCGAAGCCACCAAACTGCCCCAAGGAGGACTGTGAGCCAGTCCGCAACCGTCCAGAACGTCAAGGGTGTCGATCAACAAGACTCTGAATTCGTAAAAGGCATGGGCCTGACCAGCGCCACCATGCTCGTCATGGGCTCCATGATCGGCTCGGGAATCTATATCGTCTCAGCCGAAATCGCTCGCGAGGTGCAATCGCCGGCCCTGCTGATTGGAGCCTGGGTCATCACCGGCATCATGACCATCATCGGCGGCCTTGCATATGGCGAACTCTCGGCAATGATGCCGAAGGCCGGTGGGCAGTACATCTTTCTTCGCGAATCTCTCGGCCCCTTGTGGGGCTTCCTCTATGGCTGGACTTATTTCCTCGTAATCCAGTGTGGCACCATCGCGGCAGTGGGCGTGGCCATGGGCAAGTTCCTCGGCGTCTTCTTCCCGTCGATTGCCTCGGAGCATTGGCTGACCTTCCATTACAAGATGCCGGCAATTCTGATCGGCCCCATGGTGTTCGGCAACATGGACGTGGGGCTGAACACCCAAAACCTGGTCGCGATCGTCACAATTGTCCTCCTCTCCCTTGTTAACGTTTACGGAGTAAAGACCGGGGCGTTCGTGCAGGACGTATTCACTTTCGCCAAGACGGCCGCCCTCATCGGACTCATCTTCCTTGGATATTTCCTGGGGCGAAACGCCATCGCCCTGGCGGCGAACTTCGGACATAACTTCTGGCAGAACGCAGGCTTGGGTTCTCTTCACACGATCCCGGTAGGCCTCGCTGGGACCACCGCAACAGTCGGGGTATTCACCATCCTCGCCGTGGCGCAGGTCGGATCGCTGTTTTCAGCTGACGCCTGGAACAGCGTGACCTTTACCGCCGCGGAGGTGAAGAACCCGCACCGTAATCTGCCCCTCGCGTTGGCGATCGGAACTGGAACGGTCATCCTGCTCTATATCTTCGCCAACGTGATCTACCTCTGCGCGCTGCCCCTGTTCGGCGACCCCCATGGGACGACGGTGTTGTCTCGCGGCATTCAGTACGCCTCCGAGGACCGGGTGGCCACGGCTGTGGCCCAGCAGATGTTTGGGGAGATAGGCGCTTCGCTGATTGCGATCGCAATACTCGTTTCCACCTTTGGGTGCAATAACGGCCTGATCCTATCCGGCGCACGCTGCTATTACGCCATGGCTCGCGACGGATTGTTCTTCAAGCCCGTCGGAAAACTGCATCCAAAATACAAGACGCCCCACATATCACTGGCCGTACAGGCAGGTTGGGCCTGTGTCCTTTGCCTCAGCGGTAGCTACGGGCAATTGCTGGATTACACGATGTTCGCGACGGTGCTGTTCTATATTTTGACCCTGGGCGGATTGTTTGTTCTTCGCCGTACCCGGCCGGACGCACCGCGACCCTATAAGGCTTTCGGATATCCGTATTTGCCTGCCATTTACATTTTGATGGCGGTCTTCATTGATGTAGTCTGGTTGCGCTATAAACCCCAATACACTTGGCCGGGCCTGATTATTGTCCTACTCGGGATACCTGTGTACTTCTGGTGGTCCCGGGGCGCACAGGCGCAACAAGCCAGGCAGACGTAACCTGCGTGTGCGCGCCGAGTAGATATTGAAGATGTGCCGCCCGGCGAGGGCCGGCGACTTAAGGAGAAACTCTGGATGTCGAAACTTCTGGCAACTAAACCTCTGAACGTACTCATGTCTGAGGCGTCGGAGACCGGCGAGCACAGCCTGAAACGTGCTTTAGGCCCGATCAATCTGATGACCCTCGGCATTGGCGCAATTATCGGCGCCGGGATTTTCGTCCTGACGGGTTCCGCCGCGGCAAAGTATGCAGGTCCTGCGATCGTCCTGTCATTCGTGCTCTCCGGAATCGCCTGCGTCTTTGCCGGCCTTTGTTATGCGGAGTTCGCCTCGCTGATTCCGATCGCGGGTTCGGCCTACACCTACGGATACGCTACCTTGGGCGAACTCTTTGCCTGGATCATCGGCTGGGACCTCATTCTCGAATATGCCTTCGGCGCTGCCACCGTCGCTTCCGGTTGGAGTGGTTACTTCCTGAGCTTCCTCCAGGACTTTGGCATACGAATCCCACCGCGGCTAACTTGTGCACCGAGTGAGCAACTGGTCTTCTATAACGGCTACTGGGAGCACTTCGAGAGGATCAAGGCCACCCTCATAACGAATCATGTGGACCCGGCGACGCTGCCGCACATGACGGGACTGTTCAATCTTGTTGCCTTCCTGGCGATTATCGGCGTCACCATAATCCTGGTCATTGGCATCAAGGAGTCCGCCAACTTCAACTCTGCGATCGTCATCGTAAAGGTCTCGATCGTCCTGCTCTTCATCGGGATCGCCGGTCACTACGCCTTCACGCACTGGGATCAGACATTGGCGAACTGGCATCCTTTTATTCCCAAGAACAAGGGGGGATTCGGAGAGTACGGGTGGAGCGGGATGGCCCGCGCTGCCAGTGTCGTGTTCTTCGCTTACATCGGGTTCGACGCCGTGTCGACCGCTGCCCAGGAAGCCAAGAATCCGCAGAAGGACATGCCGATCGGAATTCTTGGCTCATTGGTTATTTGCACCATCCTTTACATTCTCGTCTCCGGATTGCTGACGGGCGTGGTTCCCTACACGGCCCTGAACGTTTCCGATCCAGTGGCGATTGGCATTGAAGCAACAGGCGTCAAATGGGCGGCCTTCTTCGTGAAACTGGGCGCGATCTTCGGCCTTGCAACGGTCATGCTCGTGATGTTGCTGGGACAATCGCGTGTGTTCTATTCCATGTCTCGTGACGGCTTGCTGCCCCGCTGGGCGGGCGCGGTTCACCCGCGCTTCCGCACCCCCTGGATCTCGACGATCCTGGTCGGCGGTTTTGTCGCCGTCTTTGCGAGCCTGGTACCAATCGATATCCTGGGCGAGCTGGTTTCCATCGGAACGTTACTGGCTTTCGTAATCGTCTGCGGCGGCGTTTGGATCCTTCGCGTGCGGCGGCCGGATCTCCCTCGGCCGTTCAAAACCCCGATGGTACCTCTCGTTCCGATTCTTGGAATGCTCGTTTCACTGGCCCTGATGGGCTTCCTGCCGCTCGACACCTGGATTCGCCTGCTCGTCTGGTTGGTCATCGGCTTGGTCATCTATTTCAGCTACAGCCGTCACCACAGCAAGGTACAGGCGCTCCTCGGAGAAAAGCAGGTTGTGGCCGGGGATTAGAGGCCAACAAACCATTGACTAAGATGGGCCTTTCGCGATGTCGCGAGAGGCCTTTCGTTTTAGAATTCGCTGCGAGACCCAATGAAGGCCCTGCGTAACGTCAAGTTCCTGGCCGTCGGAATTCTCCTGCTGCTCGTCATCGGCACGCTGGGATTCCACTTCATCGAAGGCTGGTCCTACTTCGATGGCCTGTACATGACGTTAACCACGCTGACGACGATCGGCTACCAGGAAACGCATCCTCTCTCGCACGCGGGACGCGTTTTCAACGTCTTCATGATCGTTGCCGGGGTCGGCCTGGTTTTTCTGCTGATCGGATCGCTAACGCAGGCGCTCATAGAATTCGAATTCGAAGAAACTTTTGGCAGGCGCAGAATGGAACGCGAAATTGGCCGTCTTTCCGATCACTACATCATTTGCGGCGCCGGTCGCGTCGGCCGCAGCGTAGCCCACGAATTTCAGCGCAAGCCGGCACCCTATCTCGTCGTTGAGGCAAACCAGGCGAAGGCCGAGCGCTATCGCACCGAATTCCCGCTCATGATCATTGGTGATGCTGCACAGGAAGCAGTATTGCACCAGGCGCGGATAGAACACGCCCGGGGACTCGTCGCCGCCACAACCACCGACGCCTCGAATACCTACATCGTGCTCACCGCCCGCGCACTCAATCCGAAGTTAAAAATAATCGCCCGCGCCAGCGAAGAAGACGCCGAGAAGCATCTCCGCACTGCCGGGGCCGATGCCGTCGTCTCCCCCTACACCTTCGCCGGGCATCGCATCGCCCACTCCTTCCTGCGGCCCAACGTAGTCGACTTCATCGACGTCGCCATGGTCCAGCAGGAAAAGCTTGGGCTGGAAATCGAGGAGATCCAAATCGAGCCGGCGTCGTCGCTCGCGGGTCAGACGGTGAGTGGCTCGAAGATTCGGCAGGACCTCGGCATCATCGTGCTTGCCATCAAGCGCCCGGGTGCCCCGATGCACTACAATCCTGCCTCACAGGACAAAATCGAAGCCGGCGACTTCCTCATCGTCATGGGGCCGCCGGACCAGTTGCGCCGCATGGAAACCATTGCCGGAGCCAGGGCCTGATGAAAATCACTACCGCGGACGAGATGCGCACGATCGACCGGTTGAGCACGGAAAAGTATCACGTGCCATCGCTCGGACTGATGGAGAACGCCGGAACTGCCGTTGCGCAGGTCGTGCACCTCATGTATCCGAACCTGGGTCGCATCGCGGTCGTCTGCGGCAAAGGCAACAACGGTGGCGACGGCTTCGTCGCAGCCCGCAAACTGCACCAGCAGGGACGCGTTGTCGAAGTGCTCCTATGCGGATCTCCGGAAGAACTCAAGGGCGACGCCGCGAACATGTTCGCCCGTCTGCCGGTGAAGCCCGTTATTCTGCGTACACCTGCCGATATCCAGGCCGAGATGGATCGTGGCCTTGGTCACGCAGAACTGATTATCGATGCGGTGCTGGGCACAGGCGTGAAGCCGCCGGTCACAGGCATGGCCGAAGCCGCCATCCGCGCCATCAATTTCATGCGCGCGCCAGTGGTTGCAGTTGATCTCCCTTCCGGTGCGCCTTCCGACATCTTCGGCGGCTACTACGGCCTCTATTCGCGCGCCAACGTAATGGTAACGTTCACGGCACCGCGTCCCGCGCACATCTTCGGACTGCTCACCAGTGGGCCTCTTTTCGTTGCACAAATCGGCTCGCCCGAAGAAGCGGTGCAGTCAGCGCTGAAACTTGAAGTTATTAGCCCACTCGACGTCGCACGTTTGCTTGTCCCGCGTCCGCTCGATGCCGCCAAGGGACAATTCGGTCGTGTGCTGGTCCTTGGCGGGTCGATCGGTAAGGCCGGTGCCGCCGGAATGGCGGGCCTCGCGACGCTGCGTGCCGGCGCTGGATTGGCGACAGTTGCCATACCGGGTTCTGTGCTCTCCACCGTGGCGATGGTCGCTCCGGAGATCATGACCGAACCGCTCGCGGAAACCATCGAGGGAACCATTTCGCTGAAAGCGCTCGAAAATCAGCGGCTCGAGAAATTGCTGGAGTACAAGACAGCGGTAGCAATCGGCCCCGGAATTTCGATCAACCAGGAGACCGTGCAGTTCGTCCGCGCGGCCGTACACAAGATCAACATCCCCATCGTGCTCGACGCCGACGGTCTCAACGCCTTCGCCGGTGCGCTCGACAAACTCGATGGCAGCAAGCGCCCATTAATCCTCACTCCACACTCCGGCGAAATGTCGCGCCTGATGGGCGTTCCGCGCGAGGACATCGAGAAAGCCCGCATCGACGCCGCCCGAAAATTCGCAGCCGCTCGCAAACTGATAGTCGTCCTGAAGGGGCATCCCACGGTCGTTGCCCTACCGGACGGCACCTGTTTCGCGAATCCGACAGGTAATCCCGCCATGGCCACAGCCGGCTCCGGCGACATCCTCACCGGCCTGATCCTCGGCATGCTCTCGCAATTCCCGGAAAAAGTGGTTGAATCGGTCTGCGCCGCCGTCTATCTCCACGGCCTCGCCGGAGACGTCGCGCGCGACGCGTTGGGCGAGCAATCAGTGATTGCAACCGATTTGATCCGTTATCTTCCCGAAGCCATTCGCCGCGCAAAAGCTTGGGCGGAGCAGAAGGTATTGAGAGTTTACTAGCACCCAGCGCCCCATCAAGCCGGTGAAAGAAGTCAGCTACTTACGCTGATCTTTCGCGATGTATCTCCCGTCCGCTCGAGCCTGATCTCCAAGTCGCGCAGCTTTCTTAGCCGTTCGAACTTCTCTCCCCACTCGATCAGCAGGATCGCCCCATCTTCGTTGATGAGGTCTTCCAACCCTAACGTCGCGAGTTCGCGTTCGGTATCGATCCGATACAGATCGATGTGATAGAGCGTCCGCTCCGGACCGCGATATTCGTGGATGAGGGTGAACGTCGGGCTGGTAACGTCTTCCTGCGCGGCCGCCCGAAACGCCTCGGCAATCCCCTTCACGAGCGTCGTCTTGCCTGCCCCGAGGTCTCCGCGAAGCAGAACAATGCGTGCCCCGCGAAGCATGGGAGCAACCTCCGCACCCAACGCGATGGTCTCATCGGCGGAATTGGTCAGAAACGTTTCGGTAGGCATGGGCGCGAAGTACCACGAAGACACGAAGGGACGAAGAACGCTGGCCTAAGATCTTCGTGCCTCGTGGTCGTTCTTAATCGTCAATGAGAAAGTCGTCAATCGTCAATCTCTTCTCAGAATCCCATGATGTTGTATCCGCAATCCACGTAGATCGTCTCCCCCGTGATCCCCGTGCCCCCGGGTGAGCACAGGAACGTCGCCGTTGCGGCGACCTCGTCAACATCGACATTGCGTTTCAGCGGTGACCGGTCTGCGTGCGATTTCAGCATGTCGCTCAGGCCTGAAATACCGCGTGCAGCAAGGGTTTTGATCGGACCGGCGGAAATGGCGTTCACGCGGATGTTCTGCGGTCCGAGGTCCCAGGCGAGATAGCGCACCGTACATTCCAGCGCGGCTTTAGCGACGCCCATCACGTTGTAATTCGGCACAACTTTTTCGGCGCCGAAATAACTCATCGTTACCACGCTGCCGCCCTCGGTCATCAGCGGTGCGGCGGCGCGCGTGAGGGCGATCAGCGAGTAAACGCTGACGTCATGCGCAACGCGGAACCCCTCGCGAGAAGTCAGATGAAACGGGTTCTTCAGTTCATCGGCGGGCGCGTAAGCCACCGAATGAACCAGTGCGTGCAGTTTGCCGTATCGCGCTTTGAGCTTGTCAAAAAGTTGTGCGATTTCGTCGTCGCTGGAGACGTCGCACTGAAACGCCTCGGAGTTCGGCAGCGATTTGATCATGTCCTCGGCTTCCGCGCGAAGCCGCTCGTTCTGGTACGTGATCGCCAGGTTCGCCCCGGCCTGCTGCAGTTGCTGCGCAATCGCCCACGCGATGCTGCGCTTGTTGGCTACTCCAAAAACAACGACATTACGTCCCTCGAGGGAATGCGACATCCTCTACAGAATCCTCCAAAACGTGAGCTGCAAGTGAAACAGAATAGCACGAGCGAAATGACGAATGCCGAAATGTCGAAATGACGAATGAAATCCAAAATTGACGATTCATGATTTTCTCATTGACGATCAGAAAACACGGATCTTTCGGGGTCTGGTTTTCGTCATTCCGACATTCTTCATTGCCATCCAATCGCCAATGAGAAAATCGTCAATCGTCAATTGCCTCACTGCACCTTCTGCAATCTCGCGATCAGCTTCTGCGCCAGGTTCTCATCGCTCTCCGACCAAAGCACGCGCCCTCGTAAACCGGCAGTCTTCTCCAGATTCTGCGTGAAACCGATGAGTTTCGCCACGTTCGCTTTTACGCGCTCCTCGTCGGCATGAGTCAGGTCGCGTTCTTCGTACAGGAAAGGAGAGTCCAGTCCAAAGTCGATCTCGATGTGGCCGCGGTCCCGAAACGCACCGTCATCGAACTCCACTCCATTTACGAGGAAATCGGCCTTGGTCGGTTGCAGCGTCCATTCGCCGCGCTCATCCGGAGACCACAAATCCCAGTAAGCCTCGAGCGCGAGAGCGTAGTCCGGCTCGGTGAATTCCGACAGCGCCGCCGGCAGCTCATCCGGCACTACTGGTGGCATAAATCGCTGTTCCATGACCGTTGCTTCCGACCAGTCCACCGGATGGACAGCCGCGTAGCGAATGCCCGGCGAAGCCGCCGAAAACGGAAATTGCTTCAGGACGGTTATCACTCGCGGCAGCATCTCTTCCGCGTCAAAACTGGGGAACCACAAGCTGAGGTAAAGGGAATCGGCCATAGCAACCTCACACAGTTACGACAGTTACGATTGTAATGCGCCCGAGGTTGCGAACTTTCCAACACTGTACTAATGTCTCCGGGATGGCTGTGGAGTTCAGGAAAGAAGGCATCAACGGTTTTATCAAGGTGGACGGGCGGTTATCGCACGGGCCAAACCTGGAAGACTTCCGCGCCCGCTGGACCAGCGCAGTCGCTTCAGGCTGTACCCAGATTATCCTCGATGTCACCAACGTACCCAATATCGACTCTTCCGGAATGGGCAATCTCGTGCGCTGCAAGGCCGCGCTCGACAAAGAGGGCGGCGCAATGAAAATCGTCGGCGCCCGCGCTTCTATCCTGCATGCGCTTGCGCTGATCCGCCTCGACACCATGTTCGAGTTCTACCCCGACGAGCACACTGCAGCCGCATCTTTCGCAAAGTAACTGCACAGAACTAAGACACAAAGGCGCGAAGAAGAAGGCTCAAAAACCTCTGTGTCCTCCTGCCTTCATTGTTTCTGATTACTGTCGGCTGACCAGCTGATGATCGATCGCGAAAAGTGCCAGTTCCAGCCGCGATGACATCCCGACTTTATTGAAGATGTTCGTCATGTGACGCTTCACCGTCTCTCCGGCGATTTGCAGTCGATCGGCGATCTCCTTGTTCCCCAGGCCCTCGCAAACAAGCCGCACGACCTCCATCTCGCGGTCCGTGAGCCCGTAGTTGTTCTTGCTCTCCACGCGCTCCTGTTGCGAAAGCTGTTGCAGGATCTGCATCACATTCGAGGTCCGCTGGCCGTCAATCCAGTACTCTCCCATGCGAACCGCCGTTATGCACTGGAACAACTGGTCGAGCGTGCTCTTCAGCAGGATGCCGCGCGCCCCCAATTGCAGCGCTTCGACGATCTGCCGCTTGCTGATCGACGACGTCAGCACGATGGTTCGCAACTTCGCGTCCTTGTCCGTGATCTCGCGAAGCGCTTCCAATCCCGGCATGTTGGGCATCAGCAGGTCCAGCAGCAGGATGTCTGGATGCAATTTGGCTACGGCATCGATCGCTTGCCGCCCATCGAGGGCCTCGGCCACTACTTCGTATCCTGCTTCGGGGGTCAGGAGGTGGCGAAGTACATCGCGGACGATGGGATCATCATCGGCCAGCACGATGCGTACAGCCTGGGGCTTTGCACTGCGAGTCGTGGACACGTGCAGCTCCTGGGGAAAATTTCGCGGCCCCTATTATGCCTCAAAGGGCCCGCCAGGCCGGGCACAGGCAGCCCGTCGGCGGCAAGCGCTCCATTCAGACTACGACCTTGGTAGGAAACTGTACAACCTCGGATGGATTCAGCTGGTTCGGCAGCAATGCGATCTTGTCAGATAGGGCGATGCACACTGCGATCCGGGAGACTGCCATTGGGCGGGCGCAGTTTAAGCGGCGTCTCAGGCGCTCCCTCGCCGGTACCCGGACCGGCGAGTTGTGCGGCGGGGCTTACAAGTACCCCATGACAGTTGGCTCTGCCGCACGCAACCGTCCTCTTACTGCGCGCGTAAATTCCGAGGTATTCTTTCGGAATTCCGGACAGGCATCAGTGCTCGTCTTCCGGTCCGATCGTGTCCATCAACTCTTCATACGCATGTTGCGAGATTTTTCCCTGGTTGCGCCACCGTGTTGCGACCCGCGTTACGACGCCGTCACCCCAGCGCGTTCCCACTTCGTTGGATTCCAAGATGATCTGTGGCATCTCTCGCAGCACCTTCTGTCCGAATGGGCTCTGGTAGAACGCGATCATCTGCTTGATATCCTCGCCCGTAAAGTGCTTTGAGTAGACAGGGATCATCGAGTCCATCAGGTCGTCCGCCTTCAGTTCCGCCATGATCTCGTTGAACATGTCCGGCGGAATCCCCGGCGCGTTCCTGCGGAACTGCTCCATCATCGACGACTTCATCTGTTCCACCATCTCGCGCGTGCCCGTCAGTTCCAGCAACCGGTGGATATCGGCCGTCTTGCTGGCCTCATCATCCGCGACGTGCCCTTTCTTTGCCGCCGGCTCATGCGAAGGGGTGTGGGCGGTGGTCGTCGAAGGTTCTTGCTGCGCAAATAATGTAACGGACACAAGCAGGGACAGGCACAGGATGCCACGGACAGTCATAAGTTCTCCAGGCGAAGCTAAAGGTGGAACCCCGCTCCACTGCGCAGAGTTGCGGGGCCAAACCTCTCAATCGTGTGAAGCTTATTTTACGAGTTCTTGCGAAAGCTGTTGCGCTTTATACGCCAGTTGGTAGGCGCGATCAATGTCGCCATCCTGCATCGCCAGCCGCGACTGCGTGATGTAGTTCCGAACCTGCCGCTGCATGGACTCTTCGCCGTCGGTGAGCGTGCGATTGATCCTCTTCAAATTGCCTTCGGCTGCCTGCAGCAGCCCTTCCGTCTGTTGACGCCGCTCGTTCGCCACGTTCTGCGGAATATCCGCCGTGATTTGTACACCAGTGTCAGGCTGCGGCGTTTCCGGCTTTGGAGCAGGCTTTGGTGGCGGGGTATTCGCCGTCGTCGGCAGCGGTTTGCGATGCCGTTTCGGTTTCTTGGTCTTCACCGGAGCGGGTTCCGCTGGAAGAGGCTGTGCTTCGCCGGGCGTGACCGTCGGAGGCGTCGGCTCGGGTTGCGACGCCACTGGCGGTATCGTCGGCTGTTCAATGGTGGGAGGCTGAGCCTTCACTGGAATCTTCGGTTTCCTCCGGTGACACCCCGTCCCCATCGAGAGCGCGAGCGCTACCGTCGCCAGCAGAAGATTTCGGCCTATCCGCATACGCATTCTTTTACACGAGTCGCAAGCCGCAGCGCTCTGATAGCCAGCCCTTCATGACTGAGATGAACGTCCAATCTCCGTGAATTTCGGCGCCTCGAGCATGTAGCCGTCGCTGATCGGGAGCAGCATTCGGAATGTCGTCCCATGGCCTGGCTCGGAATCAAAATCCAGCGCCCCATTATGCAATTGCATCACGCGGTACGTCATGGCAAGCCCTATGCCCGATCCGCTCTTCTTCGTCGTGAAGTACAGATTGTAAATCTTGTCACGAACCTCGGGGGGAATTCCTTCTCCGTGGTCCTCAATTACGATGCGAGCTGTTTCGCCCACGCGGTCGGCGGTTACGTTCAAGGGACCGCCCTGGGGCATCGCCTGCACACCATTCAAAACCACATTCAAAAGCGCCTGTTTAATCAGGTCGCCATCTACCCTCGCCGTCAGCGGTTCCGCATCCAGTACGGCCGAAATATTCACTCCCTGCCGTTCGGCTTCGGGAGCAGCAAGCGCAACAACGTCATCGACGATCTGCCGCAGGTCGACTTCGCTGAGCTTGAGTTCCACTGGCCGCGTGAAGTCGACCAGCGTCTTCACCACTCGGTCCAGGCGATGGATCTCGCTGCCAATCACGTCCATGTGGCGCTTGGTTTCAGGATCCAGTTGCAGCAGCTTTTCGCGCAACACCTCGAGATGCACGACGATCGAGTTGATCGGGTTCTTCACCTCGTGCGCCACGCCAGAAGTCAGCCGCCCAATCGCCGCGAGTCTACGCGACAACTCGATTTCATTCTCGATTCTCCGTACTGAGTCCGAGTCGCGCATCGTGAGCAGCGCTCCAAGCTGCTCACCTCCCTCGGCAATGAAGTCGAGTGACAACTGTATTCGCCGCCCGCGGTCCAGTTCGATCTCCCGCTGCGGGACTGCCTGCCTCAAGGCAAAGGCGTCGAGAACGATCTGTCCCAGCCGTGTGGAATCGTTGAAAACGCCTTCCACCGTCTCCCCCAGAATATCGCCGCGCTGCTTGCCTACGAAGCGTTCAGCAGATGCGCTGACCAGGACGATGCGGGCGTCCTTCGTGAACAGGATGAGACCGTCCTGCAGCGTCCCCATGATCTGGTCGAGATTCTCTTTCAACGCCGAGAACACTTCTTTCACATCGCGGATCTGCCTGCCCAGTCTATCGATCTTCGTGTTGACTGCCCCGAATTCATCACTGCCCGCGGCGACCTCGTGCTCCGCTGCATGTTCGGGCCCGCCGGTCATGGCATCGAGCCGCCGTCCGATAGCTTCCAGCGGACGCAACGCGATATTCGACAATCCGGCCGCCAGCAGCAGTGAGACCAGGATCAGGATTCCGGAGAAGATGAGCGCGCGATTCAACTGCGGCTGCAATTCGCTCTTCAGGAAGACCGTCGACACGCCGACTCGAATCTCCCCGAAGGGCGCGCCGCTGCGCAACTGGATCGGCAGCCTCACGTCGTAAACCCGCGGATTGCCGTAAACGGCGTCGATCTGCTCTCGGAAGGAACCGTCGCGCAATTCCGAGAGGTCACGCCGATTTGGCATCTCCTTGTCAATAAGGCTGGCGTCGGTGTGCATCATGGCCCGCCCCTGCTCATCGACAATGGAAACGTCATAAATCGTCGGCGAGTATCCGATGACACTCTGCAGCAGTGAATTCAATCCTGGATCGGACTGCAGGATATCGGCTACAGCGGCGCGAACCTGCTTTGGATCGGTAAGGTCAATCTTCGTGCTCTCAAGATCGATTTCCAGTGCCTGCCGCGCGCCGCTCAGTACCTCGTGAGCGATGAAGTCCGCGCTCTGGTACGTCTCACGAATCCGTTGCCGCATCAGCTGCGAAATGTAGATCCATGACAGCACACCCACCAGCGCCACCACCATGGCGGTCATGGCCAGCACGAGTTTTGTCTTGAGGCGCAGCCGGGGCATCTTGAGCACCTTAGGGTTTCATGCGGTCCAATTCGCGCGAAATCAATACAATTTCGCTTCGTGCGAAATGGGTCCGAGAACGACGTGGGTCTGAGAATATAGCCCCGCACGTGAGTGCGGGCTTGATAGCCCACCTGAGATTCCTGTTAGAAGTATCCGCGCAAGCGCCACTCAGGCGCAAGGCGGCAGACTTGGGAAGGGCAATCGACCAGGTGGCTTGTCGAAGATAGTGAGCGAAACCGTCAGGCGAAGGGTTCTCGTTTTGCCCTGCTCCCGCTGCCCTATACCCTGTCAAGAGAGTTGCTACTCGTTCACCGCCGCCGCCGTATCCGTCTCCGGCGCGCCCATGCGGTATTCCTTCAGCTTGTTGTGCAGCGTCTTCAAACTGATGCCGAGGATTTCCGCCGCGCGCGTCTTGTTGTTGTGGGTAGATTCCAACGTCTTTAGAATGAGCTGCTTCTCGGCCTCGTCGACCGTCGTTCCCACAGAAACGCGCACCGCGTTGGCCTCCGTTATCACCGGTCGCGGAACCACGTTCCCGAAGCCCGGCGGCAGGTGCCTCGGCTCAATCATCGATCCCTCGCACACGATCACCGCCCGCTCCAGCGTGTTGCGCAACTCGCGAACATTGCCCGGCCAGGAATGCTGCTGGAAAACCTGCATCACCGGCTCGCTCACCGTTCGCGCTTGCCGGTTGTGCTTCGCGCTCATTTCCTTCAGCAGCGCGTGTACCAGGTCCGGAATATCTTCCTTGTGCTCTCGCAGCGGAGGCATGTGAATGTTGAAGACGTTCAGGCGGTAGAAAAGATCGTTGCGCAGCTCACCGCGGCTCACAGCGTCTTCCGGAATCTTGTTTGTGGCGGCAAGCACGCGCACATCGACCGTGGTTTCGACCTTGCTGCCCAGCCGGCGCAGCTTGCGGTCTTCCAGGACTCGCAGCAGCTTGGCTTGCGTCGCGATCGGCATCTCGCCAATTTCGTCCAGCAGCAGGGTGCCGCCCTCCGCCAGTTCGAAGCAGCCGGTACGACGCTCCAACGCTCCCGTGAATGCGCCCTTCTCGTGCCCGAAGATTTCGCTCTCGATCAGTGTTTCGGGAATCGCAGCACAATTGATCGCGACGAACGGCTTCGATTTCCGCGGGCTCAGGTCGTGAATCGTGCGCGCGACCAGTTCCTTCCCGGTGCCGCTCTCGCCCGTGATCAGCACGCTCGCTGTCGATGGCGCCACCAATTCGACGAGGTGGAAGACCTCCTGCATCTTCTTCGAGGAGCCCACCAGTAGACCCATTTGCCCGGTGTCCCGCAGCATGCGCCGGGTGACTTCCAGTTCGCGATCGGTCCCGCGCTGACGAGACGCGTTCTGGAGAATATTGCGCAGCCGCGTCGGATTCACCGGCTTCTCGATGAAGTCGTAAGCCCCCAGCTTCATCGCCGCCACCGCAGCGTCGATGCTGCCCTGCGCCGTCAGGAGAATTACTGCTATCTCGGCCGGGTTCTCAGATATCTGCTCCAGCAACTCCATGCCGTCCATGCGCGGCATCTTGAGGTCGGTAATCACGATCCCGGGTGAGAACGTCTCAATCTTTTCCAGACCCTCAAGCCCGTCCTGCGCCGTTTCCGTTCGGTATCCCCAAGCCGCCACCAGTTCAGCCAGGCCTGTACGCTCGTTCTCCTCGTCTTCCACGATCAGGATCTTTTCAATATTCATGTCGGTCTTCCGGTTCGCTCAGGTATGAAATTTTCTCAGCATGAGTTCTCGTGCTGCCCAAAAAGTCCTAATTCCTAAGATGCAGAATCTTCCAACTATGTAACTTTTTCCATGCCAAATTCGGACAGGTACTTTCGTAATGGCGAAAAACTTCATTGTTCGGGCTTACTTTGGCCGTCGGCCAGCATCTCAGGTCGAGGTTACCCACTCAACCAGAAGCACGTTGCGCTCCATCCGGAGCAGTATCCTGATGCTGGCCCCAAAGGGGACCACAATGAAGGCGGCTTTTTTCCCGTTCGTCCTCCTGGTTCTTGCCACCGTTGTGACTCTTCTTGCACCTCTAGCCGCCCAGACTCCTGACAGTAATGCATCGGCCGCACTCAAGGCTGAGCTGACGCACGGGATAGATGCCCGCAAAGCCAAGGTCGGCGATCCGGTACTCGCCAAGTGTATGAGCAACTTCGTGAGCAGGGCGAGATCCGCATCCCTAAGAATTCAAAGCTGATAGGTCACCTGGCCGAGGGGCAGCGCAAGACCATGGGCAACGGTCAGTTCACGCTCTGGATCATCTTCAGACCGGGCGCTCATGCGTGATGGCCGCGAAGTACGCCTGACAGCTACCATTCAGGCGATCGCCCCGCCCGTCATGTTGGCGGACGAATCCGACGAGAGTAACTGTCTCTCAGCACCCCTTCACAACGTCTCGGCGACCCGAGCACCCGGCGACTCCCGATTGACCGCGGCCGCCACCGGTATCATCGGTCTCAAAAATCTTGAGCTCGACGCTGCTGCCTCGTCCTGCTGCGAACGGCTCAGTGATTCGCCCGAGCTCGCAAAACCTAAGACTCGAAAGTGGCACGCGTCTCATTTTGCGAGTGAGCGTCGAATAACCCCTTCCTCTTCAATGTGCCTGCATTGCTCTCGTACTCTGCTGGGCGTAAAATTCCTTGTTGCCTAATCAGGGGTTCACGTTAGCTCCTGAGCAGTTCTGTCGTGTCTCTCAGTTTCGGATTTCGTTTTTTGCAAAACTTGTTTTATTGCCGAGGTTCGGAGGAATTTCCATGTCGCTTCGTCGTCATGAGGTTGTAACACGTACGATTCTTCTACTGTTGGCGTTCTTCCTCGTAATTGCGCTTGTGCCCATTTCGTCTGCCGCTCAGGACAACGACAACTATCCGAAGGTGGAGTTGTTCGGCGGCTATTCCTGGTACAACCCTGGTGGCCGGCTTTCTACTTTCGGCAAGCTGCCGGGAATCCCCAAAGGATGGGACGCCGCTGGCACCTTCAACTTCAAAAAGTGGGTGGGTATCACCGTTGACATTGGCGGACACTACAAAGATCCCGCGAATGTCACAACTTTCGCTTTCGGCCCCCAGTTCAAGATCCGCAGTGATTCGCCGTTTACGCCCTTTCTCGAAACCCTTGTAGGCGTTGCCCACATCGGGCCACGCACAATCTATTCCGACAAAAATTCGCCGATGTTCATCGGCGGCGGCGGCTTCGATTACAAGATCAACGACCACTTCCAGTGGCGCGTCCTGCAGGCCGATTACGTTTACACGACCTACAAGGACAAAGTCCTCGACTCCACTGCTTCACGTTGGGACGGTGCGCGCGTTCAGGGTGGCGCTGTATTCACATTCGGCGGCATGGCGAAGCCGCTGCCTGTCAGCGCAGCCTGCTCCACCGCCGAACCATCCGAGGTTTTGGCGGGCGAGCCGATCAAGGTCACACTGACCCCGAGCAACTTCAACCCGAAGCGCACGCTCACCTACGCCTTTGAAACCACCGGCGGCAAAGTAACGCACACCGAAGGCAACGCTACCGTTGACACCACCGGGCTCGCTCCCGGCTCTTACACTGTCACCGGCAAGGTGAATGACAACGGCAAGGGTAAGCACATGATGGCCGCGAATTGCACCTCCACGTTCACGGTCAAGGAGCCGCCGAAGCATCCGCCAGTCATGTCCTGTTCGGCCGCCCCGACCACATTGAAGTCGGGTGAGCCGTCGACCATCACCGCCACGGCGAGCAGCCCTGACAATCGTCCGCTTACCTACAGCTGGAACACCAGCGGTGGCCAGATTACCGGCACCGGGCAAACCGTCCAGTTGGATACAGCCGGAGCGCCCGCAGGCCCAATCACCATCAACGGTACAGTCAGTGACGATCGCGGACTGACGGCTAGCTGTTCTTCGACCGTCAACGTCGAAGTTCCGCCGCCGCCGCCGACCGCCAGCAAGCTGAACGAAATCAACTTCCCGGATAAGCGTCGTCCGGCGCGTGTCGACAACGCCGCTAAGGCCATCCTCGACGACGTGGCTCTGAAACTTGAGCGCGATGCCGATGCGAAAGCAGTCATCGTCGGATTCGCGACTCCGGAAGAAACCAAGAAGAAAGCCAACAAGGACCTGGCGGCAGAACGCGCCTACAACACCAAGGAGTACCTCACCAAGGAAAAGGGTATCGATCCGTCCCGCATCGAACTTCGCACGAGCACCGGCGAAGGGCAGAAGGCGGAGATCTGGATCGTTCCGCCCGGCGCGACCTTCACCGGTGAAGATACCTCGGTTGTAGACGAGAGCATGTTCGCCAAGAAACCTGTGCATCGGGTAGTTCACAAGAAAGCAAAGCCCGCGGCGCAGTAACGGAACCTTGCGGTAAAAGACAAGGCGCCAGACGTCAGACTTCAGCAACTGGTTGATTTTGCTGACGTCTGGTGTCTGGCGTCTGACCTTTCGCAGTAAACGTATTGCTCGGAAGTCCCGGTCCCATGGTCCCTTTTCTTTGGTAACCTTGTGACCGCCCCGGCGCGGTGGCAACCTTCCAGTGTTACTGGAACCTCTATTCGGTCACAAGAAAGGATCACTGCGTGTCCTCTCGCGCGACGAAGTTGCTCGTTGTTTTGGCATGCATCGTCATCCTGATCCCCGCAGCGATGGCTCAGTGGAAGGCTGTTGGTCCAGAGGGCGGCGACGTTCGCTCCCTCGTTTACGATCCAAGCAATCCGAATCGAATCATTCTCGGCACCAGCGCCGGACAACTCTATCTCTCCGAAGACGGTGGCAATTCCTGGCGCCATTGGGTCCACCTTGGCCCCGGTGAGCATTACGTCCTGGACAACATCGCCTTTGATCCAAACAACACGAAGATCATTTACGTGGCCGCCTGGAGCGTCGATGAACAGAACAACGGCGACCTCTTCCGCACAAAGGATGGCGGCAAGTCCTGGCAGTTGCTTCCCGGCATGCGTGGACGCAGCATCCGCGCCTTCGAACTCGCGCCGAGCAATCCGAAAATTCTGACCGCCGGCGCACTCGAAGGTGTTTTCCGCAGCTTCGACGGTGGCGACACCTGGCAGCAGATTTCGCCTCCGGGACACCCGGACATCAAGAACATCGAGTCAATCGCTGTCGATCCGCACGATCCGAACGTGATCTACGCCGGAACCTGGCACCTGCCCTGGAAGACCGCCGACGGTGGCAAGACGTGGACCAACATTAAGCAGGGCGTTATCGACGACTCAGACGTCTTCTCCATCATCATCGACCACAGCGACACCAACAACGTTTACGCCAGCGCCTGCTCCGGTATCTACAAGAGCGAAAGCGCCGGAATGCTCTTCCACAAGATTCAGGGAATCCCCGCAACCGCCCGCCGTACGCGCGTGTTGCAGCAGGACCCGGCGAACCCGAACGTCGTTTATGCCGGAACCACCGAGGGTCTCTGGAAGACCGTTGACGGCGGCAAGACCTTCAAGCTGATCTCTCCTCCGAACTTCATCGTCAATGACGTGATGATCGATCCGCGTAATCCATCGCGTGTTCTGGTCGCGACCGACCGCTATGGCGTAGTCGCCAGCAACGATGCCGGACAGACCTTCCGCGCCTCGAATGCCGGCTTCAGCCATCGCCAGGTCTCAAGCCTCGTCGCCGACAATCACGATCACAACACCATCTACGCCTCTGTGCTGAACGACAAGGAATTCGGCGGCGTTTTCGTCTCGCACAACGCCGGCGCCTCGTGGTCACAGGTAAGTGATGGCCTCGCTGGCCGCGACGTGTTTAACCTCGCTCAGGCCAGCGACGGAACACTCGTCGCCGGCACCAACAACGGAATGTTCACGCTCGTCCCGCACTCGGACATGTGGCGCCCGGCAAACATGATTGTCACTCTGAAACCGGTCCCACAGCCGAAACCACGCCGCTTGAAATCCGGCAAGTTCGTCGCCGCCAAGGCGATTCCGCCGCGCGTCGTCAAGTCTGAACTGGCAGGCCGCGTGGCGCACATCGATATTGACGGCAATCGCTGGATCGCCGCCACCAGTCGCGGTGTCTTCGTCAGCCACGATCAGGGCAGGACGTGGATGGGCGGACCGGTTCTCGGCGAATCGACGTTCATCTACGTCAATAGCTTCGGCGACAGCATCGCCGCCGCCGGTTATCGACGCGTCATGCTTTCCAACGACGACGGCAAAACCTGGGCCGCCGCTGCGATGCCGTCATTCATCTCGCTGATTCACACCGTGACCTTCGCTCCCGATCGCACCCTTTGGATCGCCACCCGCGAAGGTGCCTTCCGCAGCACCGACCAGGGCCGCAACTGGACTCACGCGATGGAAGGCCTGCCGCCGAACAACATCACCGGAATTGCCGTCGACGCCGCAGGTGGGCGACTGCTCGCTACCGCCGCCAATTCCAGCACCGTTTGGCAGAGCCGCGATGGTGGACGCAGTTGGTCCCGCACGCCCGACGCCGGCATGTTCCTGCGTGGCGCCTACGACCTGCGCGGCAAACTCGTCGCAGCCACCGCCTATAACGGCCTCATGGTTCTTGAAACGCAGTCGGAAACTGCGTCCGCACAGCCGCGGGCGTCAGCATCCGGCAGCAGCAGTGGCAACAAATAAGTACTTCGGCAAGGGAGGATACACAGAAGACAAAAGGAAGTTGATTCGAATGCACGAGAGCGCGAGCCCTGCGGCTCGCGTTCTTGTTTGTGTCGATAGAGAACGAAATGGGTGCCCTGTCCTAACTTCGCCAGTGCCGGGTAGTCGAGCCGTTCGAATTTGTTCTCCGGTTCGCCGGACGTTCGGTTCTTCGGTTTCTGTACAATACTTCCGTCATGAAACACACCTTCAACGTAGCTCTCGTCGCTGTGCTCGCCCTCTCCGCCTGCAACAGCAAGTCCGCTAAGACCGCCCAATCCCCACAGCCTTCCGACGCCGTCCAGCAGAAACTCGTTGAACTCGCTGGCAGCGGTGCGACGAACTGCGGCGCACCCAAATCGCAGCAGCCCGCCGATGTGCAGCCCGCCACCGATTGCGCGCTCAAGGCTGCCCAGACGAAGCAGGCCTTCTACGTCCGCTACGATCTGCCCGGCATGACGACGGCAATGGCCGGCAATGCCCAGGGCCAACTCTTCGCCATCCAGTCAGAAGCCGGCAAAGTAGACAGCACGCCCTGTCCCGCTGAGATCCGCGTCGCCGGCAGCGGCCGCGTTACCTGCTACTCCGCGGGTTCCATGGGCGGAATGGGCACAATGGGCGGGGACAATCCGCACGGCGGAATGGGCACCACGGGCGGCACAAATCCTCACGGCGGAATGGAGATGCCGCCTGCGACCGGCCCCAATCCGCACCAAGGCTCCATGGCGCCCTCACACGGAAATCCGCCGGCGAAACAGCCGAAGCCTTAGACTGAGGACAGAGAGCGCATCGCGATGTCACGCAAGTACACTGTCACAGCGTTGGCCGCGCTCGGAATGTTCGCGGCCGTGTTCTTCCTCGATCGTGTCCTCGCCCGGTTCGGACTGCACGCCGAAGCAACCTATGTTGACGACTTCCTCCTGGCCATTCTTACGGGCGTGCTCGTCTTCATTCTGCAACTGCAGCACGAACGCGAACTCGCACGCCAGCAACATTCCGCGGTCATCATCGAGGAAATGAATCACCACATCCGAAACGCGTTGCAGGTAATCGTCTACAGGATGGACCCGAAAGCCCGCGAGAGCGACGAGTTGCGCGACATTCGCGCATCCGTCGACCGCATCGACTGGGCCCTCCGTGAAATTCTCCCCACCGTCCGCCGATAACACCGCGTGATTTGTGCCCTACCCTACTCGCGCTTTTTGCGAGAGGGTGGGGCTGTTCCTCACCATGCCGGGTGCCCCGTCCTGGCTCCGCTAGGGCGGGGTAGTTTTCTTCAAATCTCCCACAACCTGAAAATCCCTCACGCACCGGTATATTCCCAAACCCCGTCATCCCGAGCGGAACCGTGTTGTTTGCGGCGCAGTCGAGGGGACCTGCATTCTCCCGCGATTACCGGGTTCCCCAACTCAGCGGGAAGCCCGCGTTCGAGAGTGGTTTCAAAACAGCGCTCTATCTCGGTATGGATCGCGTTGACAAGCAGGTGAAATGCGGCTACGATTCAGCGCCATTCCTGGGGTGAGAGCAGATTCCGCATGAAAGTTGAGCGCCTTTTCTACACCGCCGCTGGGGCCATCTTCCTGATTCTCGTCGTCATTGGCTTCCAACATTACATTTTCGCCGGCAGGCACGTTGACGGTACGCCTATCGATCCGTCGATGCTGGCGACGGTTGTGGCGCACAGTTCGTCGATCTTCGTCTGGTACGTGCTGTTTTTCGTGCAGTCCCTGCTCATCTCCACGCAGAACCGCCGCCTGCACATGAAACTCGGCTGGAGCGTGCTCGTCATCGCCACAATGGTCGCCGTGACTGGGCCGCTGGTGGCGATCCGCTCGATACGCCTCCGTCCGGGCGCGACTGTCTTCGACTGGCCCGGACCGCAGTTCCTGTTGATTCTCTACACGGAGATGGCGCTGTTCGCGACATTCGTCACCCTCGGAGTCATCAACCGCAAACGTCCCCGCATTCACCGTCCCATGATGCTTCTGGCAAGCCTTTCCATTCTCACCGGAGCCACTGGTCGTATACCGCTCCTGAATTCGATCTTCGGATTTCACCATTGGACGGCCTTGTTCGGCCCCGTTGTTGCCCTCGGAGCGCTTCTCTTGATCGTCCGCTGGCTGATGACCCGCCGCCTCGATCGCGATTTTGTCGTCGGCTACACCGCCCTGGTCTTGATCACCCTGCTTGCGACAAGACTGTCGCTCACGAACGTCTGGGTCAATTGGGCGGGAATCATCTTGAAACTCTAAAAACTAGTTATCTTTCGCACCGGGTGCCCCGTCCTAGCTCCGCTAGGGCGGGGTAGTTTCCTTCAAATCTCCACCACACCGAAAATCGACGGGTGGCCCACCCTTTGGTTCGTGCCCTACCCTTCTCGCGCTTTTTGCGAGAGGGTGGGGCTGTTCTCCTCCTAGCTCAATCTGACTGTTGGAAATATCCCCACCTGTTCACGTTTTCGTGCCGTCCACTCAGACTCAATTTCAACTACACCCTCAACCCCTGTCAGGTGATGTCGGCAACTGCTCCAGCGCCAATCGTCCGGCTCCTTCACCAAACCTCGCTTCACCGGGTTGTAGTGAATGTAGTTGAGAGCATTTACAAATTCATCGTGCCGATGAATGTTGCGGTCATAGTAGCGACGTTGCCAGAACGGCGAGCGATCGGCCGGCGAGAGTTTCTTTCCCACAATCTGCTTGAGCATCTGGATCGCGACTGCAAGCGTTGTCCGCTCTGGTTCGCTCAGCAGTAGGTGCACATGTTCCGGCATGATCACGTATCCCATGATGAAAATTCCGTACCACCTGCGAATTCGTTCGAGTGTCGCTTCCAGGAAGTCGCGTGAAGCTGGTGGCTGAAACAACGGTCGACGGCGGTAGCAACTGAAAGTCACGAAATGGGGATCGTCGGTCTGCTGAAAGCGATGAAGACTCCAAGGCATAAGAACAGAATAAGATCGGCAAACTCGTGGTGAGAGTAGAAAAAGTCTTGTCATTCCCAGAGTGGGACTGCCCCACCCTCTCGCAAACAGCGCGAGAAGGGTAGGGCACGAGAATTCACTCGCGTCCCAAAGTAGAAGAAGCTAGACTCGTTTCGAAAGGGTGCGCCACCAGCCAAATACAGTGAGGGGGAGGCAATCGGCATTGCGAAAGTTCAGGACTTCCGAAAATCTCTACGTGTTCGTCTTCGGGACTATTGCTCTCGGAATCGCTATTCTGTTCGACAGAAACGGCATGTCGCAGAAGTGGCACGCAGCTATAGTCGGAACTGCTGTTGCGTTCGGTGGAAGCATTTGGGCTCTGAAACGGAAATGGAGCAGCCCGTCGTTTTGGTTGGCCGTTATCACCTGCTTCGGACTGCACGTTCTGCTGATGTGGTTGGTATTCGAGCGACTTCTCAGCACAACCAAGAACGTCGGCATTCTTGAGTGGAGCCCTTTTGCTTTTGCGGAAGGAATAATTCTGCTGTTGGCGATACCCTTTTTGCAGCATGGATTTTCGCCAGGTCGCCCACGAATCTCATAAACGTTTGTGCCCCACGTTCGCGTCCCGCGGTTGGACGCTAACGTGCGCGCTTCGGACAACCGAAGTATCGTCCCTACCCTATCTCGCGCGCAGTTGAACTCGAGAGGGTCGGCAGTTCCAACCGACGGCTCTGCCGTTCAGTTTCCCGGCCTGGAGAACTCGTCGCGGGCACTCTCCCACAGTGACCCCCACCGCTCGCAGCCCAATTTCAAGGCTCTTCCTGTCAAGCCGGGTTTTCAGATTTAAGCTGCTTGTTTTCAAAATCTTACCGGAGAAATTTCCGTAAGTTATTGAAAACACGAGATCGGCACATAAGGGGGTGGGGTCCTTCTACTCTGCTCAATGCAATTTCTACATACGGTGAAGGGCCTTACGTAACCGTATCTCATTGAAAACAAAGTGCAAAGATTGGCACTCAGGCTGCACTCTGGATACTGAAACTCGTCAAAAGATCAAGCTATTTCGGGGGACGAAATGAAACGAACTCTGGTTCTCGCATTGGCCATCTCGGTGATGTTGTTTGTCTCCGCCTGCAGCCACATGCCTGACAACGCGAACGCATCGGCCGATAACAGCTCGGCCGCGACCACAGCAGACAACAGCGGCAGCAGTAGCGCTCTTCCGTTCAGCGGCGATAAGGACAGGCCCAGCAGCGAACATAAGGGACTGTTCAGCCGCAAAGCCGAAGATCTGACGGTTCCTTCCGGAACGCCCGTAACAGTCCGTCTCTCGACCGCAGTCTCGTCGGCCAGCAATCAGGCAGGCGATCGCTTTGACGCCGTCCTCGACGCTCCCCTCGTGGTCAACGGCAAGACCATAGCGCCAGCAGGCGCCGCCGTCACCGGCAGAGTCGTCGCGGCCGAGCAATCTGGTCACCTTCAGCATCCTGGAATGATCCAGATCGCGCTCGACACGATCACCATCAATAACAAGGCAGTTCCGGTAACGACCTCAAGCGTGATCGCTCGCGGCACCTCCCACAAGAAGCGCAACCTCGCCTGGATCGGCGGTTCGACCGCAGGCGGCGCATTGATCGGCGGTCTCGCCGGCGGAGGAAAAGGCGCCCTCATCGGCAGCATGGTCGGCGCGGGCGGCGGAACCACCGCAGCTTACGCCACCGGCAAGAAGGACGTTGGCTTCGGCGTGGAGCGTCGCTTGACCTTCCGCATCACCCAACCGGTCACGGTCAAGGGCTAGCCCCGAGAGTCCGAACCACACTTCCCGAAGACAGCCGCCGGACATGGAGTTCCGGCGGTTCTGTTTTGCGCCAAATATTTTCCTTCGCAGCCCGCTACGCATTTCTGGAGTAGACTTTCCCGATTTCTGTCTTTGTTCTGTTTTAGGAACAAAACAGATTTTCCTCCCAATTCTGCAAGTTCCTGTACTTAAATTGAATAGGTCCGATTGACGAGACATCTCAGTCGTTTCGTGTCCTGAAATGGGAAAGTGAACACGAAGAAGTTCCGTTCGCGGAATCTGGCCAAATTGAAGAACTCCTTGACTGGCGCTGCTTTTGCGCCTCGCACAAGGAATGGTCCATCGAATGCAACGCTGTCTTTGTGCATCACGGATCGGAGGCGATCGTGAGAGACAGCGAGCAGGAGAGACTGCGTTCGATCCTGCACGAGCTGAGCAACGTGATAACAGGTGTGCTGATAAGCGGCGGATTATTGCGCCTGGGATTGCGCGGCGATGCCCGCGAACACCACGCTGCCGATATCTGCGAGGGAGGCGAACGAGGCGCGGCGCTGGTAAGCGAGGCTCGCAGCCTCTTGCCGGCGGAAACGCCGCTTGAAGAGTAGTGAAATATCAATTGCCGATGATCTGGTTTTAGGAGGGAGCATGCGATTCCAATACAAGAACACGAGAGGCACACGATGAGCAGTATTCCAGGCCCCGATGTGCCCGAAGTTAGTCAGAACTCGACGGCAACGATTGCGTCCATTGCAGCGGGAGCGCGTCCCGCGGAAATGAATCTGCTGAACCTGTTAATCGTTGATGATGAACGCTCTATTCGCGACGGCTGTCGAGAAGTTGCACAGTCGCTCGGTTTTACGACCTATGTCGCCGATAATTCGGAACACGCCTTCCGCATTATCGAGACTGCCAACATTGACGTGTTGCTACTCGACCTGCGGCTCCCAGGCCCGGGAGGGTTGGATATCCTGCGCGAGGTAAAGCGCCGCCGTCCCCACACCGTAATTGTCGTGATCACCGGGTATGCGACCGTGCAGTCAGCGGTGCAAGCGATGAAGCACGGCGCGTACGACTACGTCACTAAACCCTTCAATTTCGAAGAACTTCGTCTGCTGCTGGAGCGAGTTGTCGGTCATCTACAGTTGACCAGCGAAAACCGGCTGTTACGGGAACAGATTAAATCGAAGCAGGGTTTCGGCTCAATCGTTGGCCGCTCTCCCGAGATGGAGAAACTCTATCGGATCATTTCCAAAGCTTCACATAGTACTCATCCTGTACTGATACTTGGCGAAAGCGGCACTGGAAAAGAGCTGGTCGCACGTTCCATACACTTCTCGGGTGTATATCACGATAAGCCGTTTATTCCTGTCGATTGCGGTTCACTGGTTCCGAGCTTGATTGAGAGTGAGTTATTCGGCTACGTGAAAGGTGCGTTCACCGGTGCTGTGCGGTCGAAGGATGGGCTGCTGGCGATTGCGGAAGGGGGCACGATATTCCTTGATGAAATCGGCGAACTGCCCATTGATCTGCAGGCGAAACTGTTGCGGGCGCTGCAGGAGAAAGAGATTCGTCCCGTGGGTGGAACGAAGTCGATACCCATCAATATCCGAATTCTGGCAGCGACGAATAAGGACCTGGAACAGTGTGTTGCCCAAGGAACTTTTCGGCGTGATCTTTACTTCCGTTTGAACGTTCTCACCCTGCGGATCCCGCCGCTGCGCGAGCGTAAGCAGGATATTCCCCTGCTGACGGGACATTTCCTGGAGCGGTTGGCGCGGGCGACGGGTGTGCAGCGCAATATCAGCGACGAAGCGCTAAAACTGCTGCTTGCCTACGAGTGGCCAGGCAATATCCGCGAGTTGGAGAACTGCCTTGAACGAGCCTGCGCGCTGACTTCGGGTCCGACGGTTCACGTTTCTGATCTGCCGACATCGATCCAGACATGGAAGGCGCAGACGCAACCCAATATTTCGGGTGAAGATCTCGGTGGGCGAGCACTGACCCTTGCCGAAATCGAAAAGAATGCCATTCTGCAGACTATCGACCAGTTGCATGGAGACAAGATGGAAGCGGCCAAGGTCCTCGGAATCGGCAAAACTACCCTGTATCGAAAACTGAAAGAATACGGCGCCGCGTTTTAGCGGCGCCTGAATTCAGAAGCGTGCTTCAGCGGTTGGAGCGCAAACAGGAGACGTGTGTCCAAGAAGGACCGAACCTCTCCGGGAGACGAAACATGATTCTGCTGATTACGTCATCGAAGCGGGCGCCAGAGTACGTGGTAACCCTTGAACATGAAGTTGGAGAAGAAGCGGAGATTGCGGATACGACGAAGCGAGCACTGGCGCAATTACGCAATGGCGAGTACTCGACCGTTGTGATCGACGAAGCCTTCGTCGAATCAGAACCGGAAGCGATCGAGATGTTGTTGCGACACGCAGGAATGGCAGTTCCGGTTTATGTGAACCTGGCCATCAGCGGTCCGCAGCGAGTTGTGCGCGAGGTCAAGCTCACGCTGCGCAGACAGGAAGAGTCGCGCCTGATTGCGATTCGGGCCGCGGAATCTCTGTTAAGAACGGAGCTGCGCGGCGCAGTGACGGGAATCTTGCTCTCGACCGAACTCGCACTGCGTACGCCTGACTTGCCGGGCGAAGCCGCGGACAAGATGCGTTCGGTATGTCAGCTTGCAGCGGAGATTCGATCGAGGCTAGAGACAGTACAGTAAGCTGATGTGGCCGATGGCCGGGTATCGCGTCCCTCCTGAGCGCGATTTCCGGCCATGTGCCTCGACTCGTCGACCGAACAGTGAAGGTATTTGTGCCCGGAAAGCCCGCGGCTGCCGTTTTTGTGCGGCAACCCTTGCAGACGCTCTCCGCTTCTCAAAGTTCACGGCCCGTGATCCTTGCGGCCGTCAGGAGATTTCCGTGCTCTGGACCATTTTTGCGATCTTGCTCATTCTTTGGCTTCTTGGGTGGGGATTTCACGTTGCAGGGAGTTTGATCCACCTTCTGCTGGTGCTGGCGATCATTGTGGCTATCATCAGCCTGGTGACGGGCCGCCGCACGGCCTAGCACCCGAAGAAGTCTACGACCAGCATGCCCCAGCAACAGCGGGGCATATTTGTATTTACCCACGACTGAAGAATTCTGGCGGATGTTCCTCTGCACGTGCACGCCGATTCCCGCCAAACCTTGGTTCTGCTGGGGTTCGGGCCAACCCAAGTACCTCCGCCGCATCTAATCTGCGCTGAACGGACCTTAGAGTCCGTGCCCTGACATGTCCAGCAGAACCCAAAACATACCGCGAAGCATATCTGTCGAATCACATCCCCCCGACCGGGAGGTGCTCGCCCGTGAGATTTCTCAGCTTGGAGATTGGTTTCACAACATCGATCTGTTCGGGGTCCCAACTGCACCCGATCACTTCCTGGGCGATTTTCCGAACGTCAAGTGGAAGCATATCGAGAAGGTGATCCCGAATGACCTGTCGGGTGCGACGGTACTCGATATCGGCTGCAACGGCGGATTTTATTCCATCCAGATGAAGCGTCGCGGGGCGTCGCGAGTGCTCGGGATCGACATTGACGATCGATACCTCAATCAGGGACGTTACGCGGCAAAGACGCTGGGGCTCGATATTGAATTCGAACGGCGCTCGGTGTACGAGGTCGCCGAAATCGCCGGACAGTTCGACTGGGTCATCTTCATGGGAGTGCTTTACCACTTGAGGTACCCGCTGTATGCACTGGACAAGGTGGTGAAGAAAGTCGGCGGGAAGTTGCTCTTCCAGACCATGCTGAGAGGCTCGGAAGAGACGCGCGAGTGGGAAGAGAACTATCACTTCTGGAATAAGGAAATCTTCGAAAGCCCTGAGTTCCCGCGCATGCACTTCATCGAGAACCGCTATGCCAACGATTACACGAACTGGTGGATCCCCAATCGCGCTTGCGCCGAGGCGATGGTGCGCAGTTCAGGGCTGGAGGTTGTCGCCCACCCAGAGCCTGAGACATGGATATGTGAGCCTCGTGAGGTGCAGCGGAACGAGCAGTACATCGTCGATCTAGAACTTACGGGCAAGTTGTAGAGAGAAGAATTTGAATTGGAAGGGACTAGTTCATGGTCGAAGCAGTCATGCTCTGGAATGAGCCCAACAACCTCTCCCATTGGGATTTCAAGATGGATCCCGACTGGAAGATGTTCGCCGGCAATGTGCTGGCAGCGGCTCATGCCATCCGGCGCGTGAATCCCACAGTGAAACTGGTTTTGGGCGGAATCTCCCCGATTGATCCGAATTTTATAAAGCTGCTCGATTCGCACGGTGTGCTCGACGTCGTCGACATCGTCGCCGTGCACGGATTTCCGCTGGACTGGAACCACTGGAACATCAACGAGTGGCCGAACAAGATTGAAGAAATCAAGGCAGTTGCAAAGGGCAAGCCTATTTGGGTCTCAGAGGTCGGCGCGTCTTCATTTGGTGCCGAAGAGGTCCAGGTTTTCGGGTTGGAGCGGACCGCTGAGTTGCTACTACCTATCGTCGAACGCGCGCACTGGTACAGCCTTTTCGACCTGCCGAAGACATGGACGGCAACAACCCGCCACAAGGAAGCAGAAGGAAGCGCGTATTACCGGCACTATTACATGGGATTGTTGCGCGAGGACGGCTCCCCGAAAGCGGCGGCGGATCACTTCGCTTCCGGCCTGGGAATTTGCCAGTGGTTCCACTTCGAAGATCACCGGCTTGACCTCGGCGTTGAGTGGCTCCGGAAGTTGGGCGTGAATTACCTGCGAACCGGGATCAGTTGGGCGGATTCATTTCGTCCGAACGCGGAACCGTGGTTCGACCGGCAGATGTCGGCGCTGGAGGAGTTCGAGACTACCTTGACACTTTGCTTCACGCCCGAACACCTCGGCATTTCGCCGCACTACACCAGCCCTCCGAAGGATCCGAACGATTTTGCCCAGTTCGCTGCATGGGCGGTAGAACGATATGTCCCGATGAGAAAGAGTCCGTCATCCTCGCCCAGAGACGGAGCGGTCGTGGGGGCGCGACAATGAGCGGGAAGCGTGTGCTGGTCACTGGCGGCGCGGGCTTTGTGGGCTCGCATACAGTGGATGCACTGCTGCGCGAGGGCCATTCCGTTCGCGTCTTCGACAATCTCGACCCGCAGGTCCACGGTGACGGCGTACCGCCTTATCTCGCGAAGGAAGTCGAGTTCCAGCGGGGCGATATGCGGAATATCGAGGCGGTGATAAGGGCCGTTCGCGGTGTGGACGTGGTCTACCATTTCGCCGCTGCTGTAGGTGTCGGTCAATCGATGTACGAGATTGCGCGGTACATGGAAGTGAACACGCAAGGCACCGCGAACCTGCTTCAGGCCGTGCTGGATTGCAAACTCGAATACGAGAAACTGATCGTCGCATCCTCGATGTCGATTTATGGCGAAGGGCAATATGAGTGTCCGGAACACCGCAAGGTCGCTCCGCCACCGAGGCCTATGCAGCAACTCCGCGAGAAACACTGGGAGGTGCGTTGTCCAGAATGTGCACGCGCCTTGAGCCCGCTGCCGACGAGTGAAGAGAAGCCGTTGCAATACACGTCGTATTACGCGCTCTCAAAAAAGGACCAGGAAGAGATGGTGCTGCTCTTCGGTCGCACTTACGACATGCCGGTGGTAGCGCTGCGGTATTTCAATATTTACGGCACACGGCAGGCACTCTCGAATCCGTATACGGGGGTTGCGGCGATTTTCGGCTCGAGGCTGTTGAACGATCGTGCGCCGATGATTTTTGAGGATGGCAGCCAGATGCGCGATTTTGTCAGTGTTCACGACGTCGTACAGGCGAATTTGCTGGCCCTTAAGAGTGAAGAGGCAAATGGCGAAGCGCTGAACATCGGTAGCGGGAAGCCAATCACGATCCGTGAAGTCGCGTCGAGTCTGAGCGAAGCGTTGGGGAACGTGCCTATCGAGATCACGGGGAAGTATCGGGTGGGCGACATTCGTCACTGTTATGCGGACATCTCCCGTGCTCGCGAAGTTCTGGGCTACGCACCGAAGTTCGGTTTCCGCGATGGTGTGGGTGAGTTGGTGTCGTGGCTTCGTTCGCAAACCGCGACCGATCGCGTCGGCGAGGCATCGCGACAGTTGGCGTCCTATGGTTTGACTGCTTGAGGCAGCATGCACGTACTGGTAACCGCAGACACGGTGGGCGGCGTCTGGAGCTACGCCAAGGAACTGGTGACAGGACTGGTGCGCCGGGGCGTCCGTGTCACGCTTGTGAGTTTCGGTAATATTCCCCCCCCGGCGCAGGCTGACTGGATTGAACCGCTGCGGCTGGTTGATTTCCGCCCGACCGCGTTTCGCCTGGAGTGGATGCAGGAAGCCGAGGGCGATGTCGAGGCCTCGCGCGACTTCCTGATGTCAATCATAGAAGAGACGAGGCCCGACGTGCTGCACCTCAACCAGTACTGCTACGGCAACCTCCCGGTCAGCATTCCGAAGATTGTCGTCGCACATAGCGATGTCGTCAGCTGGTGGGCCACGGTCAAGAACGAAGAGCCCGAAGATTTCGAGTGGATCCGATGGTATCGTCGCGCAGTATCAGAGGGGCTTGCCGGAGCAACAGCGGTTATTGCGCCGAGCAATTGGATGTTGCGGCAAATCTACACATGGTATTCGCCGATGAAACGCGGCCGGGTGATTTATAACGGGCGAACGCCAACGTTGTTTAATCCCCATATCAGCAAGGACGATTACATTCTATCCGTAGGCAGGTTGTGGGACGGTGGCAAACAGGCTGTGCTGCTGACGAGAATCGCGCCACCGTCGCCGGTGTTCATTGTCGGTGCTGAAGAGCACGCGGACGCTGCGCTAAGAGGCGTTTCGGCGGTCGGAAATGCGCCGGCGGCGGTGCGGTTGAAGGGGTCGCAGAGCGAAGGACAGTTGCGGCACTGGTTTGGGCGCGCAGCCCTGTATGCTGCCACGTCGGTGTACGAACCATTTGGGCTGGCACCGCTGGAGGCCGCGTTCTCCCGTTGTGCAATCGTCGCCAACGACATTCCGAGCTTCCGCGAAATCTGGGGAGAGACGGTATGTTATTTCCGGACGAACGATCCGGTGAGTTTGCAACGGCAACTTGAGCGGTTACAGGGCAACCGCGAGTTGAGACTTCGTTATGCCAATCTTGCATACAACCGCGCGCGTGCCCGGTACACAGCCGACCGAATGGTGAACGACTATCTGGATCTCTACCGAACGCTCGCGGGAGTGGAGGCACACGCGGCATGAAACAACGCCTGCATTTCCGATTCTTTGCACATTCGTGGGTGAGCGACTGGAATCACGGTAATGCGCATTTCCTGCGTGGACTCGTGCGCGAGCTTATCAAGTTGGGTCACGAAGTACGCTGTTACGAGGAACTCGGGGCGTGGTCTCTGAAGAGCCTGGTCAGCAATGAAAAAGATCTGGCAGTTGAAGCCATCGATACCTTCCGCCAAACCTATCCCGAACTCGACGTTCACTTCTATCAGCAGGATGACACGCTCGATCATTTCCTCGATGCCGAACTTCGCGGAGCCGATATCGTCATCTTGCACGAGTGGAACGATCCGAAAGTGGTGAATGCCGTGCTCGAGCGGAAAGATCGGTTCGGATTTCGCGTGTTGCTGCACGATACGCATCACAGGGCCTATACCGCGGCAGGGCAAATTCTGCAATTTCAACTGCACCGAGTTGATGGCGTGCTCGCTTTCGGAGATGCGATTCGCAGGATCTACCAGGATGGGTTTGGAATTCCCAACGTCTGGACGTTCCATGAAGCGGCGGATACATCGGTGTTTAAGCCTCTTGATCTTGAGAAGGAATGGGACCTCTTGTGGATCGGAAACTGGGGTGACGAGGAGCGAACCCGGGAACTAATGGAATACCTTGTGGGTCCTGCGCATAACCTGCCGCACCGGAAGATCCTCGTGCATGGTGTTCGTTATCCGGACGCCGGCGTTCGGGTCTTGAAAGAGGCGGGCATTGAGTACCGAGGTTATCTGCCTAATTTGTCGGCGCCGGTGGCCTACGCCCATTCGCGCCTGGCGCTACATGTGCCTCGCCGGCAATATACAAACGGTCTGAGCGGGATTCCGACGATTCGTGTATTCGAGGCGCTGGCTTGCGGAGCTACATTGGTTTGCGCTCCATGGAACGATGCCGAAGGTCTCTTCCGGCCCGGCGAGGACTACGTCATCGCCAGCAACAGCGATCGCATGACGGCGACAATTGAAGAGTTATCGCGGGACCAATCGGCACGTGCGCAGATCGCGCGGAGCGGGTTGGAGACCATCCGCAAACGTCATACATGTCATCACCGTGCGCAGCAGTTGCTCGAAATCTCCGAGGAGCTAGGTCGATGAGAATTTTCGTCTTCGGTTCCAGCATAACGTCCTCTTACTGGAACGGAGCAGCAACATATTATCGCGGGATTTATCGGAATCTGGCTGCGCTCGAGCACGACATCACGTTTGCGGAACCCGATATCTACAATCGCCAGCAGAACCGCGATCTGAGCGAGGTGGAGTACGCAAAAGTGATTGTCTACCAGACACCGAGAGACCTCGACGACCTTCTCGGACTGGCAGCTACGGCAGATCTCATCATTAAGCACAGTGGGATAGGCGCCGATGACGCCGTGCTGGAACGGCGTGTACTCGAGATACGCTCGCGCGGAAGAATGGTGGCGTTCTGGGATGTCGATGCTCCGGCGACTCTTGCCAGTGTTGAAGCTGATCCTACGAATCCCTTTCGCATGCTGATCCCGCAATACGATTTCGTCTTCACCTACGGCGGCGGGGCGCCGGTCGTGGAGCACTATCTGGAGTTGGGCGCACAGAACTGCTACCCGATTTATAACGCACTTGATCCGGAGATGCACTTTCCCATAGCAGCGGACCCGTCCCTGGCCTGCGACCTTGTTTTCGTAGGCAATCGACTACCTGACCGCGAGAGTCGCGTCGAGGAATTCTTCGTGCGAGCCGCCGAGCTCGCCCCGGAGATGAAGTTCATCCTGGGTGGGGAAGGGTGGGGATCCAAGCGTCTGCCGTCCAATGTTCTGTGGATCGGTCACGTTGGCACGAATATGCACAACCGACTGAACTGCTCGGCGCGGATGGTGCTAAACATCAATCGCGATTCGATGGCCGACGTTGGGTTCTCGCCGCCGACGCGCATCTTTGAGGCTGCTGGCGCGGGCGCGTGTTTGATCACAGACTACTGGCGAGGCATCGAAACATTCTTTGAGCCCGGAGAGGAAATCCTGGTGGCGCATGACGCACAGGAAATCGTGAGCTACCTTCGTGAAACCTCTTCCGCCCAACGGGACGCAATCGGGACTCGCATGCGCCAGCGCGCTCTGCAGGAACATGCCTATGCTTCGCGCGCAAGGGAGGTCGACGCAATTTTGATGGAGGCGCGACATGCGCGTGTGAGCGCGCCGCATCTGCAAACGGCAGATTTCCCGGTGGAGCGGACTGCGTAGGGAGGATGCACGGGTGAAACTGGTCATCTGTGGGCTATCGATTACGTCATCGTGGGGGAACGGCCATGCGACCACTTTCCGCGCCCTCACGCGAGCCTTGTACGAGCGCGGGTGGGAGATCGTTTTCTTCGAGCGCGATGTCGAGTGGTACGCCTCGAACCGCGACTTGCCCGAACCGACGTTCTGCCGTGTCGTCCTCTTCCGAGAATGGAAGAGCATCCTTCGGAGACTGCGTGCCGAACTGAACCGCGCTGACGTGGCGATGGTTGGGTCGTATTTCCCGGATGGGGTTGCGGCGGTTCAGGAAATGCTCGACTCGGGGGCGCGGGTAAAGACCTACTACGACATCGATACGCCGATCACCCTCGCCAAACTCAACGAGACGGGAACAACCGCTTACCTGCTTGCCAGCCAGATCGCCGGTCTGGATGTCTACTTCAGTTTCACGGGCGGGCCGGCGCTGCGCATCCTGGAAGAAAAATTCGGAGCACCGCGTGCGGTTCCGCTGTATTGCAGCTTCGATCCTGAGCGTTATCACACGTACCCGGTTGCGAAGCGTTTTGCGTGCGATCTCAGCTACATGGGAACGTACGCGCCCGATCGCCAGCCGAAGCTGGAAGAGTTGCTGTGTGAACCCGCGCGCCAGTTACCGGCGTCGAAGTTCCTCGTCGCGGGACCGCAGTATCCGCGCGAGGTCCGCTGGCCTTCCAACGTGCGGCGGATCATGCATTTGAACCCCCGATGGCATCCGCACTTTTATTCGTCGTCGCGGATCACTCTCAACGTTACCCGCCGAGACATGGTGCAGGCCGGATATTCGCCATCGGTGCGGCTTTTTGAAGCCGCCGCGTGCGGCGCTACGATCGCTTCCGACAACTGGCCCGGGCTCGATACGTTCTTCACACCGGGTCGCGAAATTCTTTTGCCGGTATCTTCCGCCGAGATGGTCCGGTATCTTCGTGAGCTTTCGGCTGGCGAACTCTACAGCATCGGGCGGGCAGCCCAGGAAAGGGTACTCGCGGAGCATACGAGTGCTATCCGCGCGCGGGAGTTCGAGCGTGCTGTTGAAAACGGGAGAAAGGAGAACTCTGGGGTTCTGCGGAATCCACCGCAGCAGTTGGCCCTGCGTTAGCGCAAATAGGCGCCAGCTCTCGATTTGAGCTCTCCTTCGCAAACCTCAGTTCCAAGCATCGCATCCTATCCTTTTGGGCGGACGATCCTCCGAATTATCAAATCCAGTTGCGGCACAGAGGTCTCATGCGGATCGCGTTGATTGCCTCACCTTTCATCAGTGTTCCCCCCACCAGATACGGCGGAACGGAATTATTCGTTGCGCAGCTCGCAGAGGCGCTTAAAAAACTTGGCTTCGACGTTGTGGTCTATGCCAATGGGCAATCGTGCGTCAACACAGAGCTGCGCTGGCTCTATGCGGAGAATCAGTGGCCGATCGATGGTGAAATTTACTCAAACCTGAAAGACATGAATCATTGCGCCTGGGCGATCCGCGATGCCTGGAATGACGCCGATATCATTCATCTCAACAGTGCTTCAGGGCTGGCATTCTCTCGGTTCGATGGCCCGGAGTTCGTGTACACGATCCACCACCCCCATCACGACGGGTTGAGCGAATTCTACTCGCACCATCCGCAAGTCAATTTCGTCTGCATAAGCCGATTTCAGCAGGCGCTGGAGAGGCAGCCGCTCATTCGCACTATTCACCACGGCGTCGAGATGTCGCCCTATAAACTCCAGGAACAGAAGAAACCGTACCTCGCTTTCCTCGGCAGAATTGCCCCACTGAAAGGAACTCACGTCGCAATTGAGATCGCGAAGAAGAGCGGCATGTCATTGAAAATCGCCGGCGAGGTTCAGCCGCTTTATCGCGACTATTTCGAGAGTCGCATCAAGCCACATATTGACGGCAAATTCATCGAATACGTGGGCGAGGCCGACCTCGACGCAAAAAACGACCTGCTTGGTAATGCGGCGGCTCTGCTTTTCCCAATTCAGTGGAATGAGCCCTTTGGCCTCGTGATGGTTGAAGCGATGGCCACCGGGACACCAGTCCTGGCATTCGCGGGCGGCTCGGTCGCGGAAGTGGTTAAAGAAAAAGTCTCGGGCCATGTCTGCACGTCAATTGACGATATGGTTGCCACCGTGAAGGGGATCGAGGGAAAATTCTCTCCCGCGGAAGTGCGGCGTTATGCGGAAGAAAACTTCTCGGTGGAACGCATGGCCGGGCACTATGCGGATCTCTACAATGAAATCGCGTATCCGTCGCGCAAACCTGCAGGAGTTACAGCCGATTCCGAGATTGAATTTATTCCTGACATCGCCCTGGAAAGGGAATTGATCGCCAGGGAAGCGGCAGAACCTGATAATGAACCCGAGGAGCCTCGGGCGGTGGCATGAGTACGAAACTGGTGGTTCCAGAACAGGCCCTGGTGCCCATCGAGTCTCCGCACCTCGAGCCGCGGATTGCATACCAGCAGTTCGAGCCGCGCAAGGTCAACAACCTTACGCTGATCGATGGCAAGACCTTCTTGTCCACATCGGTCGCGGGCGACATCTATCCGCCGAGCGCGCCCGACGTCGGTTTCTTTCACCTCGACACCAGGTTCCTGAGTCACCTCGAACTGCGAATCGACAATCATCGCGCTGTCGTTCTCTCGTCCAGTACGGAAAAAACGTTTGCGTCGCAAGTCGAGCTGACGACCGGCAATATCACCCTACGAGACTCCTTCGATCTGCCGGAGAATACGGTTCACATCCGCCGTGAACAGTTACTCTCGCGCGATATCTTCTACGACTACTTTAGTTTCGAGAATTTCAACCTTAAGCCGGTTACGGTCACCGCTGAGATTATCTTTGACGCGGACTTTGTCGATGTCTTCCAGGTGCGTGGTGTGGCGCGAAGCGTCCATGGTCAGTATTACGAACCCATCATTCAGGACAACCGGCTGATCTTCTGCTATCGCGGCCTGGATAATATCTTTCGACAGACTGTGATTGAGGTCGAGCCAGCGCCCGTCAGCATTGAAGTCCGGCGCGCACGGTGGGAATTGCACCTTGAGCCGCTGAAGAAATTTCATATTGACGTGAGGGTGATTCCTTCGCAGGAAAACCGTCCCCAACGCACCGGCGAGCTGGATTTTGCAAAGAATCTGCGGTATCGGCGCGAGGCGTTTCGCGAATGGGAGTCGCGTTCGACCCATCTCCACACCAGCCACGGAGTATTCGATACCGCCGTTCATACTGCGACGGAAGACTTCCACGCCCTGCGGATTCCCGAAGGCGAGGAGCACATTATTGCGGCAGGGATCCCGTGGTTCGCGACCATTTTCGGGCGCGATTCGATTATTGCCGCTTACCAGACACTTTCACTGAATCCGGAACTCGCGATCGATACCCTGCGTGTCCTCGCGCGCTACCAGGGGACGCAGTACAACGACTGGCAGGACGAAGAGCCGGGCAAGATACTGCATGAGCTTCGCGAAGGGGAGATGACGCTTTGCGGCGAGATGCCGTTCGGTCCCTACTACGGTTCGATCGACTCAACGCCGCTGTGGCTGATACTTTTCAGCGAAACTTACAACTGGACGGCGGATGATGCCCTCGTTCGCGAACTGTTGCCGACCGCATATAAGGCATTGGAATGGATCGACAAATACGCCGATCTCGATGGCGATGGATTCGTCGAGTACAAGCGCCGCTCTCCCAAGGGTCTCGTCAACGAGGGATGGAAAGATTCCTGGGACGCCAACATTCACCGAGATGGCAAAATCGCCGAACCGCCGATCGCGCTCGCCGAGGTACAGGGGTACGTTTACGACGCGAAGTATCGGATGGCGTCGCTCCTGAAGGTTTTTGGAGACTCTCAACGGGCCGACAAGTTGCGTCGCGAGGCTCACGAACTGGCGCGGCGATTCGAGCGCACCTTCTGGATGCCGGAACGTTGTTTTTACGCCATGGGCCTGGATTCTGCCAAGAAGCCGATGGAGGTGATCGCCTCCAACGCGGGCCAACTGCTGTTCAGCCGCATCATTAGCCGCGACCGAGCGCGTGCCGTCACCGAGCGAATGATGCGCCAGGACATGTTCAGCGGTTGGGGATGGCGAACCATGTCGGCCGACGAACTCGTCTTCAATCCTCTCAGCTACCACCGCGGATCGGTGTGGCCGCACGACAATTCACTGATCGCGCATGGGATGGCATTGCATGAACTCCGTCAGCCTGCCATTCAAATCCTGACTACGCTGTTCGAGGCTGCATTGAATTTCCGCGATTGCAGGTTGCCGGAACTCTTTTGCGGGGTTCACCGCCGCGAGAACGACGAACCGGTGCATTATCCTGTCTCGTGCTCACCACAGGCATGGGCCTCGGGAGCAATGTTCCTGATCCTGACATCAGTCCTTGGAATTCGGCCATCGGCACCGCGCAAAGAGCTGAACATCATTAATCCGCAATTGCCGGAGTGGCTCGACTGGCTGCACCTTCGCAACCTGCGCGTCGGGAATTCGCGCGTAGGACTGGATTTCACGCGCCGGGGACATCGAACCTACTGCAACGTCGTAGACGTAGAAGGCGACAAACTGGCTGTCAATGTGGCATTCCGAAAGAATTAGTGCTGCGGTTGCTGAGGAGTCTCCTGGGCGTTCACTGCCTGCCAATGGCCGTTGCGTTTCACGAATACATCGCTGAATACGCTCTTGTGCGTGCCCGTCGCATTACTCACGGATACGATTCCGTCTGCAATCCCGGTATCCCCGTAAACACGAATTGTGAGAGTTTCGAACTGGCGAGTCTCTTGCGGCGACCTGGGATGCGTCTTGACATAGTCAATATGCTGCTGCTTGGTGATGAACCCCGACGGCAGCACATGCACGAAATCGTCGGCCAGGATAGATTCCAGGACAGCAGGGTCGTCAATGTGTTGCAACCAGCGTTCTTCGATGTCAGCGATAGCCTTTTGCGACGAATTCAGCCATGACCGTTGCGGCAGAGCTGCCATGGCGCTGAAAAGAACGACTGCGATGATTCCGAAACGGACCGTAGCTTTGGTCATCTGTATCCTCAATCTGGACGCTGCTCAAACAAAAGTTGAGGCTTTGTGAGAAGCCAATTAGCACTGCAGACTTGACAGGGGCTTCTCACGAAGCGTGTATTGAAGAATACTAGCGTGTTTCTCTGCCCAGCTGTTGAGCATCGAACTGAGTAGGACACGGAGGACGTCATGGCGGTAAAGATCACAATACGCCCGAATGGGCCCTATCGCCTGGAGTGTGAAGAGGGCGAAATCGAGCTGTTCGACGCCAATGGCAACAAGTATGACCTGACAGGCAAACGGGCGTTCTCGCTCTGCCGTTGCGGCGGCAGCATCAATAAGCCGTTTTGTGACGGCACGCACTCGAAGATCGGTTTCCAGGCGGCCGAAGCAGCAGTTGTCCACGAAAAGCCCAAGCCAGTGGAGAACAACCCCACCGCAAGCAGTCCCGCCAAAGGTTGAAACAAATTGCCGCCGAAGTGAACAGCGCGCCACAACCGGCGCGCTATTCATTTCGCAGGACTTAGGGCCGAACTAGTGGATGGTCTTCATCTTTCGGCTCATGTAGTCCATCAGCAGGTATTCGCCGAGGGTGTAGGGTGTCGTGAAGTAGGCTTTGCCGCGGCACATCTCGGTCACCTTCTGGACGAACTGAACAAGGCCGTAATCGCTGGCGAGCATGAACGTGTTGATCATGACGCCAGCGCGCTTGCACTTTGAAACTTCTTCGAGCGTTTTGCTGACGACCAGCGGATCCAGCCCGAAGGCGTTCTTGTAGATACGGCCGTCTTCGAGTGTCAGGGCCGAAGGCTTGCCGTCCGTGATCATGACGATCTGCTTCATGTCCTTGCGCTGGCGCTGCAGGATTCGCTGTGCCAGACGAAGACCCTCACGCGTATTCGTGTAATAGGGCCCGACCTTAACCCGCGCAAGTTGCGACAGTGGCAACTCCTCCGCGGAATCATGAAACAGTACCAACGAGAGCGAATCACCCGGATATTGCGTGCGGATGAGTTGCGAGAGAGCCATTGCGACTTTCTTCGCGGGCGTGAAACGGTCCTCGCCATAAAGAATCATCGAGTGCGAGCAGTCGAGCATCAGGACGGTCGCGCATGAGGATTGGTACTCGCACTGGTGTACCTGCAGGTCGCTGTACTCGATGTTCAGAGGTAGGCCGAGCCCCTCGCGCTGAATGGCGTTCGAAAGTGTTGCCGTAATGTCCAGGTTTAGCGTGTCGCCGAATTCGTATTGTTTACTCGCACCCGACGCTTCGATGCCGGTGGCGAGATCGCGCGTATCATGACGACCGAAGTTTGACTTGCCGAGTGATCCCAGCAGGTCGCGCAACGTGCGGTAGCCCAGGAAATCCAGCCCCTTGTCGGTGACCTCGAATTTAACTTCCCCCTGCTGCTGCCCGACCTGGCCGGGAGTTGTTGACGGCTTCGAGGGATCGGGAGGCTCGGTGATCGAGACGTAGTCTTCCTGCTGCATGCGCTCGATGATCTGCTCGATCAACTCCTCCATGCGGCCCTCGGTCTGCATTTGCTCGAGTTGCTCGCGCATTTCCTCGTCGAACAGGTCGCCATTGAGCAGCGCGTTCCGGATGGCTTCCTTCAGCGCCTCCATTGAGCGATCTTCGTCGCCCATCTGGTAGAAGCGCGAATACATGTCCTGGAATCCGCTTTCCAGCAGGAAATCGGAGAGGGCCCCCATCAGGTCTTCCATGCTGAGTTCATCAGCGAGAGAAGGGACGTATTTGGAATAGCGAACACGTTTCATGAAAAAGCAGTTCTCAGTTGCCCGTTCTCAGTTCCCAGTTAACCGCATTTGGCATTCGTAACTAGTTAAACGGTCGTCGGTTCTTTTTCCGGAACTCCATCTCCTCATCGAGGTCATCGCGGCGGAAATCGCGCTCGGTCGGGCGCTTGGGCGTCTTCTCACCTGCGGTGAAGACGCGCTCTTCGGTGCGACCTATGCGCTTGTGTGCGTGCAGGCCTTCGAGGATGAACTCCGCGGCCGAGATCTGCACTTCGGGTGCATTGGCGTTCTCCAACTTCAGCACCGACGTTTTCTCCATCAGGCCCTGAATATTCTTTAGCCCTTTCAGGACCTCCGCATCGGCAGCGGTTTCGGCGAGTTGGATTTCGCCGCCAAGTTCGAACCACTGCACGACCTGCTTCAGGTCGCCGTTTCCGAAATGCTTGTCGAAGGCCTGGGCTATGGCCGTACGGATGATTTCTCGCGCGACGGTGTCGGCACCCTTGATCTCGCCTTCGTATTCGAGTTCGAGTTTGCCGGTGATCGACGGCATTGCCGCGTAAACGTCCGCCACGCGGGGGACGACGAAATTCGACCCTTCCCTGATACTGCGACGCTCCGCGTTGGACACGACGTTCTCCATGACGCTGATCGGCAGCCGCTGCGAAACTCCGGAGCGTTTGTCGATGCGCTTGTCCTCGCGCGCCACGAAGGCGATCTGCTCGATCAGTTCGTTCATGAATCCGGGTACCTGCAATCGGTCGCCATCGCGGCGCGTCCAGGCTTCCTGCGAGGTAATCGAGATACCCTCTTCCACTGTGGCCGGATAATGCGTGCGTATTTCCGAGCCGATACGATCCTTCAACGGCGTGATGATCTTCCCGCGGGCGGTGTAGTCTTCAGGATTCGCGCTGAAGACGAGTGCAACATCGAGCGGCAGCCGGACCGGGTATCCCTTAATCTGGACGTCGCCTTCCTGCATGATGTTGAACAGGCCAACCTGGATTTTCCCGGCGAGGTCGGGCAGTTCGTTGATGGCGAAGATTCCTCGGTTGGCGCGCGGAAGCAGCCCGTAGTGGACGGTGTATTCGCTCCCGAGTTCGTGCCCGCCTTTCGCTGCCTTGATGGGATCGATATCGCCGATCAGGTCGGCGATGGTGACGTCGGGGGTCGCGAGCTTTTCGACGTAACGATCGTCGGCTGCAATGTAAGCGATCGGAGTCGCGTCGCCTTCGCGTGCGACGAGTTCCTTGCACCGCCGGCACAAAGGATCGTAGGGATTGTCGCGAATTTCGCAGCCGGCTACATAGGGCATCTGCTCATCGAGAAGCGTCGTCAGAGCGCGCAGGATGCGGCTCTTGGCCTGTCCGCGCAGGCCGAGCAGGATAAAATTGTGGCGGGAGAGAATCGCGTTCACGATCTGCGGCGTCACGGTGTCTTCGTAGCCAATGATGCCGGGGAAGATGGGGCTGCCCTGGCGCAAGCGCGCCACAAGGTTCTGGCGCATCTCGTCCTTCACGCGACGGCTCCGCAGTCGCTGCTCGGAAAACGGGCTTTTTCTCAACTCGCCAAGTGTTCGGGGAACATTGCTCACGGGGAACCTCCGCGCCGCAGGCATAATCCCGCGGCGCTGCCATCCTTGGGACTGATTTTACGCCGATTACGTCACAGTTACCTGTGATGAGCGCGGATACTACGATTGGACGAGCAAAACCGCTTCAGCGTTGCGCGATCTGTAAGGCTTCGGGTGGCAACTTGACTTTGCCCTCTCCGGAAAGTAGAAGCAACGACATGCGATTGAACGGGCAGGTTGTGGTGGTCACGGGCGCCTCCATGGGCATCGGCGAGGCGATCGCGAAGGTGTTTGCCGAAGAGGGCGCGCAGGTTGTCCTCTCCTCACGGAGTTTAGAGCGGGTCGAGGCTGCGCGTTCTCGCATCGGGAACTTGGCGGGCACACTGGCGGTCGAATGCGACGTTTCCGACCCGGCGCAGAGCGAGGGCTTGTTGCGTGCGACGCTCGATCGCTTCGGACGCGTTGATGTGTGGGTGAACAACGCCGGTTTCGGACTGGTGGACTCGATCCAGCGAATGGATATGAGTGCGTGTCGCAAGATGTTCGATACAAACCTCTTCGGCACCATCCAGTGCATTCAGCATGTCATCCCGGTCATGCGGCAGCAGGGAAGCGGTTGCATCATCAACGTTTCCAGTGTCGCGGGGTTCATCGGCGTTCCCTACATGGCAGCTTATGGCGCGACCAAGCACGCACTAAACTGTGTCTCGCGAGCGACGCGGGTCGAACTCCAGGGAACAGGCGTCCGCATCCTCAACGTTTGCCCCGGATTCGTAGAGACGCAGTTCTCGGCGAACGCCATCCGCGGAACGGACCGCAAGAAGATGCGTGCAGCGAACCAGCGGGGAATTTCGGCGGAACAGGTGGCTCGTGCGACACTTTATGGCTATGTCGGCAATAAAAGAGAAATCGTCGTTCCGTGGTTCTACAACCTGGTGATCCTCGCCTATCGCATGTTTCCCAGGGTGATTGAGAACGCGATGCGAGCAAAGATGAAGGACTTGTCCTGAGGCGCTGCTAGTAGCCGATCTCCAGTTCATCCAGCATTGCCTGCATTTCGCTCTCGGCGTGACGGTTCCCGGTCTTCTGGGCGGCCGCGATGCCCTGAGCCAGCATGGTTTTGGCTTCGTCGGCGCGTTCGGCCTTCTGCAGTGCCTGGGCGGCCATGAAGTACGCGTTGGCGTAAGTCGGGTCCTGCGTGATCAGGGTCTGGAATTCCGCGACTGCTGCATCGGTTTGGCCCGCGTTCGAGAGTTCCATTGCCAAGCCATACCTTGCGAGTTTGTTGCCCGGATCCTGCGCGAGGATTTGCTGCAGCATCGCCATTCGGTCATCGGCCATGACGAAGATAGTAGCAGGAGATGTGGTCCCGGCTTCAACCCTGCAATTTCCGCGGATTTCAACAGGGCAATCCGGTCTACAATGACCGCGCATTCCGATCATTGCGAAGTTTCTTGGCTTGTCCATACTTCTTTCCGACTGTTCGGCACGATGCCGAACTGTGGCCGCACCGCCGCCGGCTTCCGCTGGGCGACGGCTTTGCCGGGCACTGCACCGCGCCGGGACATGAGAGCGCGAGGCCCTCGGACCAGGAACTCGGCCAGTACTGCAATCTTGGCTACGCGCGGGATTGTCCGCATCTGCCGCAGGATCGTGCGGCCGACGCCGTGCACTTCTGTGTCAGTGGCGACAGTGACGGAGTCGTTCGGGTCTCCTGGCTGCTGGTGAAAGACCACGCGCACGCTGCGCACGGGACGCTGGAATTTGCGCGATCTTTCGGCTGGCGTGCACAGCATCCGGAGCCGGTATTGCAGCAGATGGCAGAGCGTTTCCTGGAGGCTTATTTCGCGAAAAGGGGCGAGTCGCACCGAACCGAGACGCTCACCGCGAACTAAATGCTAGTCGGCTGTCGCGGCAAAATCCTTTCCGTGATGCTCCTGCCCGAGCATGATGACGATAGCCAGGAGCACAATCGTCGCAATTTCAAACGAAGCCAGCGCCCAGCGATAGCCGAGCCAGTTCCGTAATGCGTATTCGATCGAGTTCGTCGGGGCGGCAAAGAGAATTCCCAACTGGTAGGAGAGCCCGGGGACCAGTCCGCGGACAGCATTGGGAGAGAGTTCGTTGAGGTGGGCGGGAACGATTCCCCAGGCCCCCTGCACGCCGGTTTGCATCAGGAAGGCACCGACCGCGAGGGTCATCAGCGAATTTCCGAACGCCCAGGCCGGAATGACGAGAATAGAGAGAAAGATTGCGGCGACGATCGCGCGGCGGCGACCCAACTTCTCCGACCACAATCCGAAGATCACTGCTCCGATGATCGCGCCCACGTTGTAGAGGATCGCGAGGTAGGAAACGTGGGCCGCCGAAATGCCGGCCTCGGTCTTCAGAAAATCAGGGTAGAGATCTTGCGTTCCATGAGAGAGAAACATGAACAGCGTCATCAGAACGGTGAGATAGGCGAACAACTTCCAGTGACTGCCAACCGTTCGCAAGATGTCACGGACGCTTCCAAGGCGATTTTGCTTCCATGCCCGAGGCTCGACCACATGCAGTCGGATGTAGAAAGCGAGCAGCGCGGGAACGCCGCCGAGCCAGAACATCGGTCGCCAGCCCCAGGCGGGGAGCACGAAGCGTGCTGCCAGCGCAGCCAGCAGATACCCGGTGGAGTATCCACTCTGGAGGATGCCTGAGAGGATTCCGCGCCAGCGCTTCGGAGAGCTTTCCATGGCGAGCGATGCGCCCACTCCCCATTCGCCTCCCATGCCGATGCCATAGATCGTCCGCAGAATCAGGAATACCGTGTAGTTCGGAGCGAAGCCGCACAGGAGTTCGATTACGGAGAAGAAGATGACATTCGCCATCAGCGGCTTGCGGCGGCCATAACGATCCGCGAGTATGCCGAAGATAAAGGCACCGAGAGGCCGCATGGCGAGCGTCGCCGTGAAGGTCAGGATGATGAGCGATTTTGCGACTTGGAAATCGTGCGCGAGGCGGTCGACGACGAAGACGATGACGAAGAAATCGAAGGCGTCCATCGTCCAGCCCAGATAGCTGGCAGCCATGGCGTGCCAGGCCTGGCGCCGGGTCAGGCCGGAGGAAGATTGCAGGTTCGCGGCGGATTCAGAGGTCATGGTTGCTCAAATGCCGTGATTGTACGCTATTCAAAAAGACAGTCATTAGCCATTAGCAGCCAGCAAGGGCGAACAACAGTACCGCTTGGTCCGCCATCCGTAAACCGCTGGTGCGGGTGCACGGATTGGCAACTCACAAATATAATGGCGGCCATGGAAGAGTCCGCTGCAAATTTAGCTCCCCGTCCGGTTCGCGAGAGCCAATCGGAAATGATCGAGATCGTTCTGCCGAACGACGCTAACCCCTTAGGCGCCCTCCTTGGCGGACGCTTGATGCACTGGATCGACGTAGCCGGCGCTCTTGCCGCTCATCGTCACTCGAAGAGCTACGTAGTGACAGCATCGATTGATCATCTCGATTTTCTTGTCCCGGTGCATGTGGGTGATTTCGTTATCCTGCGATCGTCGGTGAACCGCGCCTTCAATACCTCGATGGAGACAGGAGTGAAGGTCTGGGTGGAAAGCTACATTACGGGTGAGCGTCGGCACGTCAGTACGGCGTACCTCACATTTGTAGCCGTCGACCGGCACGGGCGTCATCGTCACGTACCCCCAGTAATCCCCGAGACCGAAGATGAGAAGCGACGCTACGAGGGCGCGCTGCGGAGAAGGGAGAACCGACGCAAGGAGATGGCGCTCCGGAAGGGTAGAGGCTGATCGGATCACGGTCGTGTATCGTGACTAGTTCAGTACCGTCAGGCTCAGAGAATGTTGGTGCCTCAAGCCTCCCGCTGAATAACCATTTCGATGTGATCCAAATCACAGCGTCAATTGACGGCCAACCCTGAGAATCGTGACGGGTAACCATCCAGCGCAAAAGGACGGCTCAGCAGGCCAGGGCGCGATACAGCGTCCGGAGCGTTCTGCGCTACCCATCACGAGGACCTTATGGACAGTGCACTTTTAGTTCACCGCCTGCAATTTGCGTTTACCGTCACCTATCACTACTTGTTTCCGCAGTTAACGATGGGGCTGGCGCCCCTGATCGTGGCTCTGAAGACTCTCGCTCTCCGCACCGGCAATGAGCGCTACAACGAATCGGCCCGTTTCTGGGCGAAAATTTTCGGGATCAACTTCGTCATCGGAGTAATTACCGGTATTCCGATGGAATTCCAGTTCGGAACCAACTGGTCACATTTTTCGCGCTTTGCCGGCGGAGTGATCGGCCAGACGCTGGCGATGGAAGGCGTGTTTGCCTTCTTCCTCGAATCCGCGTTTCTCGGGCTGTTTCTTTATGGAGAGAAGCGGCTGAGCCCGAAGGCGCACTGGTGGTCGGCTTTTGCGGTGTTCGCCGGCGCGTGGATTTCGGGGTATTTCATTGTCGCGACCAACGCCTGGATGCAGCACCCGCAGGGCTACACGAAACTGGCTGACAGTTCGGTTGCGCTGACGAGTTTCTGGGCGCTGGTCCTCAATCCCTGGGCCTTGTGGCAGTACGCGCACAACATGGCTGGCGCGGTACTGACGGGAGCGTTCGTGATGGCAGCGGTGGGAGCGTTCTACCTGCTCAGCCATCGTCATGAAGAGCACGGGCAGATCTTCGTGCGGACGGGAATCGTGGCCGGGTTGATTTCGGCGATCCTGCTGATCGGGCCAACCGGCGACGGGCAGGGACGCAACCTGGTGAAGTATCAACCGGCGACGCTGGCAGCAATGGAGGCACTCTTCCAGACGCAGCCCGGAGCACCGCTGGTGATCATCGGACAGCCGGATGTGGATAACGCGAAAATCGACAATCCGATCGAGGTGCCAAAAGTTCTCAGTCTGCTCAGCTATCGCTCATGGAGCGCAGAGGTGAAGGGCCTGGATGCCTTTCCTAAGTCGGAGTGGCCGCAGAACATTCCGCTGCTCTACTACAGCTACCACATCATGGTCGGCCTCGGGACTATTTTCATGGCGATCATGACTGTTTCGGCGCTGCTGCTGTGGCGCAAGAAGCTGTGGAACGCGCGATGGATGCTCTGGATTCTCATGCTGAGCTTCCCGTTCCCATACATTGCTAATACGGCGGGATGGATGACGGCGGAGATCGGGCGCCAGCCATATCTCGTGTACGGGCTGATGCGGACCGTGGAGGGCTATTCGAAGACGGTTTCGGCCGGCAATGGGTGGTTCACGCTGCTGGGTTTCTTTGGAATGTACACCATCCTTTCGGGGCTGTTCTTCTTCCTCATCACGCGCGAAATCGCGCATGGACCTGAAATGGTTCCGGCCAAGGTCGTTGCGCCCGAGCCGAAGATTCTCGTCGGGGAGGTGAAATAGTCATGGCGACACTCTGGTTCTGTATTGTTGCCGTAATGCTGGCGGCGTATGTCATTCTCGACGGCTTTGATATTGGCGCAGGCGCCCTTCACCTCTTCGTAGCGAAAGATGATACGGAGCGGCGCAAGGTTATTCGCTCGATCGGTCCGGTCTGGGATGGAAACGAAGTCTGGCTCCTGGCAGCCGGCGGCGCGCTTTATTTTGCGTTTCCGCAACTCTACGCTTCAAGTTTCAGCGGATTTTACCTGCCGCTGATCATGGTGTTGTGGATGCTGATGGGACGCGCGATCGGACTGGAATTCCGATCACACATCGAAGGCGGCGTGTGGAAGAAGTTGTGCGACTCCGTCTTCGCGATCTCCAGCATTCTGCTGGCCATCTTCTACGGAGCGGCCTTGGGCAACGTGGTTCGTGGCGTGCCGCTCGGCGCCGATCACTACTTCTTCTTGCCGCTGTGGACAAACTGGCGCGTGGGTCCGCATCCCGGCATCCTCGACTGGTACACCGTGCTGAGCGGTGTAGTGGCGCTGGTGGCGCTTGCGGTTCACGGCGCGCACTGGGTCGCGCTGAAGACCGATGGACCTCTTCAGCAGCGGGCGCGCAATATCGGCGTGACGCTTTCGCCGGCGCTCTTCGTGCTCACCCTTGTCAGCCTCATCGCAACCCTCTCGATCCGTCCGGAGGTGCTGAACAACTTCAATCTGGCGCCGGTCGGTTACATCATTCCTCTGGTTGTCTTTGGCAGCATCGTCCTGATGTTCCTGTTCGGGCGCAAGGGAAACGAGAAAGCCGCGTTCCTGGCGTCCTCAGCGTACCTGACGATGATGCTGGTGGGTGTAGCGTTCGCGCTCTACCCGATTATTCTTCCGGCGAGCACCGGTTCAGAGTTCAACCTGACCATCGCGAATTCGGTGACGAGCGAGTACGCGATGAAGGTCGCGCTGGTGTGGTGGAGTTTCGGGATCATCATCGCCATCGGGTACTTCGTGTTTCTCTACCGGATGTTCCGGGGAAAAGTGGATCTGTCCGGGACGGGAGAGCACGGATACTAAAAGCAGCATTCAGCAATCAGCACTCAGCATTCAGTCGGGATGCCGGGTGCTTTTTTTATATAATCAAAGATTGCACCAGACCTTCTGAACCAATAAGGAACTCTCGTGGCTCATCATCAGCATCCGCATCCAGGGCAGCAGCAGGGACCTCAGCCTATTCCGGGCGTAAAAGCCATTGTCGCCGTCGGTTCCGGCAAAGGCGGTGTGGGAAAAACCACGATCGCCGTCAATCTTGCTCTTTCGCTCGCGCGATTGGGCCACAAGGTCGGACTCCTTGATGCCGATGTTTACGGACCTAACGTTCCGCTGATGCTCGGGACCAACGAAGCTCCGCACGTGGTCGGCGAAAATCGCATTCTCCCAGTGGAGCGTTTTGGACTGCGTGTATTGTCGGTCGGGTTCCTGAACCCCGGGGACAAGCCGCTGATCTGGCGCGGCCCGATGCTGCACTCGATCATGGGACAGTTCCTTGGACAGGTCGAATGGGGCGAACTCGACTACCTCGTTATCGATCTGCCGCCGGGTACCGGCGATGTCGCGATCTCGTTGACTCAGACGGTTCCCTTGACTGGCGCTGTTGTCGTCACCACGCCTTCCGATGTCGCGCTGCAGGATGCACGCAAGGCAATCGAGATGTTCCGGCAGGTGAAGGTCGAACTCGTTGGCATTGTCGAAAACATGAGCCATTTCGTCTGTCCACATTGCCACCAGGAGATCGATATTTTCAGCAAGGGCGGTGGGGAGAAGATGGCGAGCCAGTTCGGAGTGCCCTTCCTCGGCCGGATCGAACTCGACCCGCGCATTCGCGAGGGGGGCGACAGTGGTCATCCGGTCACACTGGAAGGTGAGAGTTCGGAACATGCGAAGTCGATGTTCGCGTTTGCGCACAAGGTTGAGGAGCGAGTGAAGGAACTGACCGCGAGCGAAGGCGAGAGCGTAATAACCATCGACTGAAAGTCGAATGTCGAAAACCGAAAATCAGTCAAAAGTCGAAAGTCGAAACTGAAAATCATGAATCGGAACCTGTTTCAGACTTTCGACTTTGAGCTTTCGACTTTCAGCTATCGACGCTCCCTCTTCCCGCTCACTTAGCAGTCTCGTGCCGAGAGTGCTAATATTGACAGTGAGAATCCGGCTTCCTAAAATCTAGCCGGGCAACTACTTAGGAGTCCTTGGTCTAAGTTTCTGCATCTAAAGGAGATGTGGAGACCGGGCTCGATTCTCGGGTGCCGGACTTAGCGAGGCAGTATGGCCAATCGCTCCCTCATTGGACGTCGCGAACAGGAGATTTTGACCGCCATTGTCGAGACCTATATTTCGACAGGCGAGCCGGTGGGGTCTCGTACGCTTTCGCGCGCGAACCGTGAAGGTTTGAGCGCAGCCACCATCCGCAACGTGATGGCCGATCTGGCCGAGGCCGGGTTGTTGGAGCAGCCGCATACTTCTGCGGGACGGATCCCCAGTATTGAGGGTTACCGCTACTACGTTGAGAAGATGACAGGCGAGACCAAGCTCAGTCCCGAGCAGGAACAGAGCATTCAACAGGTGTTCCATGGAACTGCCGACGTGCAGGACTTTCTCGAGCGCACTTCGCATGTTCTCTCGCTGGTGTCGCACGGCGTGGGAGTAGCGGTAGCTGCGAATGGGCCTAGGAACGCGCTGGAACATGTGCATTTCCAGCGACTGGGCGATTACAAGATTCTCGCGGTGGTCGTCACGCGCAGCGGCTTGGTACGTGATCGCGTGGTGCGAGTGGTGCGAGATATTTCTCAACCCGAACTCGACTTGGCCGCACGATACCTGAACGACAATTTCCGCGGCTGGACGATGGAGTCGATCCAGCGCGAACTGGCCCGGCGTATCGAGCAGGAACGCAGCGAATATGACAAGCTGATGGCTTCGCTCGAGCATCTGTATAAGCAGGGCGCGCTTGAGGACGCCGCGGCGCCGGACGTCTTTGTGGAAGGCACTGCGAACCTGGTCATCGATGACCAGGATTCGGAGCGCCTGCGGCAGCTTTTGAAGACCCTTGAAGAGAAGCAGCGGATTATTGAACTGCTTTCCGCTTATCTCGATACCCGCCAGGAAGCGGTACGCGTGGTCATCGGTCTCGAGGAGGCCATGCCGGACCTGAGCAACTTCGTTCTGATTGGCGCTCCGGCGCGCTCCGGGGACGAAGTTCTGGGCCGGCTTGCTGTGATTGGGCCAACCCGCATGGACTATCAGCACACTATCACCGCTGTGTCCTACATCGCCCGGCTGTTCGACCGCCTTTTGAATGATTCGGAGTAGGAAGTTTCCATGGTGAAAAACAACAAAGGAAATGGCGACGCCAGCCGCCTCGACCTCGAACACGAGTTGCCACAGGCAGAGGAAGAGCAAGCGGAAGGCACGACACAGAACGCTCAGGCTTCTTCCGCGGTAGCGGAGATTGAGCACCTGAAAACAGAAAAGGCATCGTATCTGGACCGTCTGGCGCGTCTGCAGGCTGAGTTCGACAACTACCGCAAGCGGAGCACGCGTGAACAGCAGGAATTTCGCGATTACGCGCTCGCTGACGCGCTGAAACAGGTCCTGCCTATTCTCGATAGCCTCGATCGCGCCCTGAAGACGGAGAACGCGTCTGCAGAAGACTTCCGGTCAGGCATAGAACTGATCGACCGTCAGTTCCACGACGTGCTGTCGCGCCTGGGCGTCGAGCCGATCGCGGCTGCGGGCCAGCCATTCGATCCCAATCTCCACCAGGCCATCCAGATGGTCGAGACGCATGAGGTTGAGGACAACCACGTGATCGACGAATTGCAGCGTGGCTACAAGATTAAAGATCGGCTGCTGCGGCCCGCAATGGTGCGAGTGGCGCAGAACAAATAGCGACTCAGCTGCTCAGCCAGTTGGCTCCTCAGCAAAGCAACTTCGCTTGTGAATGACTTTCTTTGCTGAGAAGCTGAGCAGCTTTAGGAGAAGTCCCCCTGGCGACGAACACGAAACGAGATTATTACGAGGTTCTTGGCGTAAGTCGCACCGCGACTGAGGTCGAGATCAAGAGCGCCTACCGCAAGCTAGCGATGCAGTATCATCCGGATCGCAATCCCGACAATCCAGATGCCGAGGAGCGGTTCAAAGAATGCAGCGAGGCCTACGCCGTCCTCAGCGACAGCGAGAAGCGTTCGCGCTACGACCAGTTCGGACATGCAGGCGTTGGCGGTCCGGGCGGATTTGGCGGATTCGATCCTTCGAACTTCCAGGATTTCTCCGATATCTTCGGGGACCTGTTCGGCTTCGGCGACGTCTTTGGCACCGGTCGCCGCCGCTCGCGCGCGCAGCGTGGTAACGATCTGCGCGAGGACCTGACTCTCACGTTTGAAGAAGCCGTGTTCGGCGTTACGAAGAAGGTCGTGGTTCGTCACCGCGAAATGTGTCCGCAGTGTCGGGGTACTGGCGCGGCACCCGGGAAATCGCCAGTTACCTGCAAGCAGTGCAATGGGCGCGGCCAGGTCCGCTATCAACAGGGTTTCTTCAGCATCGCGCGCGGCTGTCCCGTGTGCCACGGCGCCGGAGTGGTAATCGAACACCCGTGCCCGAAGTGCCGCGGCGAGCAGACGGTCGCGACGGAGACACCGCTCGACGTGAAGGTTCCCGCGGGCGTGGAAGAAGGCACACGCATTCTCTACAACGGGCATGGTGACGCCGGAGTGCATGGCGGCCCTGCCGGCGACGTGTACGTGGTTCTCCACGTGAAAGAGCACCCATTCTTCGAGCGGGAAGGCAAAGATCTCTACTGTGTCGTTCCCATTTCGTACTCGCAGGCAGCGCTTGGCTCGGAGATCCATATCCCGACGCTTGAGGGCGAAACGCTCCTGAAGGTTCCTGAAGGAACACAGACCGGCACAAGCTTCCGCCTGCGGCAGAAGGGCGTACCGGTATTAAATGGTCGTGGCCGCGGGGATCTGTTCGTCGAAATCAAGGTGCAAACTCCAACCAAGCTTTCCAAGCGGCAGCGTGAACTGCTCGAGGAACTCGACGGTATCGGCAAGATCGACAACAAGCCCGAACGGCGAAGTTTGATGAGCAGGGTGAAGGAAATCTTCCAGTAGGTGCACGGTTCAGGGCGCAAGAGGCCGCATTTGCGGCCTTTTGTTTTGCGATATGGATGAGACTTGCTGCTGATATCTTCCACCTTGTACCTTGTACTTCATCAAATGACCCGTCGCCGTTTCATTGCCGACGAAGTTGAGTCCAATCGCGCCGCACTGACCGGGGCGCACGCTGCGCATCTCTCCCGCGTTTTGCGAGCGCGGATCGGACAGGAGTTCGACATCGCCTTGGGCGAAGCGGTGCGCCGAGGAACCATCGTGAGCGTCGAGGATGACCGGGTTATCTTCGAATTAGGAGAGGCCGTGGAAACCCATTCGCAGCGGCCGATAACGATTGCGCTGGCTGTATTCAGGTTCGAGCGGTTCGAATGGGCGGTCGAGAAGTGTACAGAACTGGGCGTGTTGCGTATTGCCCCAGTAATAACGCGCCGGACCGATGCGCATCTCGCGAAAGCGGCGGAGAAGCGGACAGAACGCTGGCGCCGCATCGCGCAAGAAGCTTCGGAACAATCACGGCGGCTTGCCGTGCCGGAGATTCTCATCCCCGTGAAGCTGCGCGAATACGTCGCGAGAGAGCAGGCCGCGAAGAAAATCGTCCTCGCGGAGAACGAAACGGAGGTTCAACTGCGCGATATCTGTGACGGAGGCGATGACATCGCCCTGGCGGTTGGCCCTGAAGGCGGTTGGGCCACGGATGAACTGAAATTATTCGCCGAGGCGGCTTGGCAAAATGCATCTCTGGGGCCAACCATCCTTCGTGCGGAGACAGCGGCCATCGCCGCTCTCGCCATCATACAAAATACCGGCAACTAAAACGTGCAGCGCAACCCCGGCGTGACAAATGAAAAGGGACGCTCGCGCGTCCCCCGTAAAAGTTTAGGGGACGCTAGCCGCGTCCCCCGTGCGGTACTTGCAGTTACTTCTTTTTCTTCGCGGCCTTCTTGGCCGGTTTCTTCTTAGCTGCCTTTTTGGTTGCCATTACTATTCTCCCTTTTGAGTTATGACTCAATCATCGCAACTATAAAAGTTACGATTTTGTAAGTTGTATACGGTGATTGAATTTTCAAGTCAAGCGAAAAAATCGTTTTCCTGCCGCGCTCACGAGCACCACGTAGACTCTCCCGAAGAAGAGAACGAGGGCGCAAACTTAACTTAGACATATATCGATATTATTAATTTCGGGTCTGACTGTGTTTGCCCCAGTGTTTATGCGGGTACGCGCATTGGCAAAAAACCGACAGTAGAAAGTTCGTGCTCGTACAACGGAAGTGAGCGTACGAAAGCCCATCGCACAGGGGGGTAATCTCACCGTAAAATAATTTTGCGCGTTTTGCAGAATGGGGGAGCAATCGGGGGCTTCCGGCTTCCTTGAGCACGCGCCTGAGCACCAGTCGCATTCTCCTGTGCTGCAGCCGGGATCGTTACGTTTGTCGCTGCCCGGTCGTAAGCTGCCGTCTCGACCCGCGGGCGATACCATCATGGTCCATGAAAGTATGAGGTTAGCCACGATGAAATCTGCCGTTCGTTTACTTCCTATGCTGCTGTTCGCAGGGTTACTCTCCGCACAGCAGATCCAAGTCCGGATCAACTCGCGGCTTTCGAGCGAGAGCACTCCATCTGGAGCCGCGTTCGATGGCGTCCTAATGAATTCGGTGCGCATTGGTGGACAGAACTGCGCGAAAGGCAGTCCAGTGGGTGGCGTCGTGAGCGAGTCCAAGCGCTCGGGACGATTGAGCAGCTCAGGGAAATTGGTACTGCAGCCAACCTGGATTTCGTGCCACGGTCGCAGAGTTGGTGTTTCTGCTGACCCAATCGTGCTCGAGGGCCGCTCGCACACGAAGAAGAATGCCGTACTGATTGGTGGCGGCGCAGGTGCGGGCGCCATTCTCGGCGGCATTGCCGGGGGTGGAAAGGGCGCTGCGATTGGCGCCTTGGTTGGTGCTGGAGCAGGCACGGTGGGTGCCGCTGCCACCGGACGCCACGAAGCTGTGATTGAGCCTGAAGCCGTGATCGCCTGGAACGTGCGGCTGAACACCGCAAGACAGGCACGCGACAACCGCGTAGAGGAGAGGTCGTCCTATCGCGATGAAATGGCCGAGCGCCGTGACGACGACTACCGCGATCGCGACCGCCGTGAGGAGGATCGCTATCGCGATGACGATGACCGTTATCGTAGCGATGACCGCGGCTATCGCAACGTTCGATTCACGGATCACGACCGAGCTTATCTGAGCCGTTGCCTGGTCTCGAATTACCGCTTGCCCCCGGGATTGGCAAAGAAGGGAAAGGTTCCGCCGGGACACGCAAGAAAGATGGCAGAAGCCGGGTACGCACCCATCCCGTACGCCTGCACAGCCGAACTCTCGCCCATTCCAAGGGGATGGGAGCGAGTGATCCTGGATGCGCGTGTGATACTGTTCGACGCGAGCCACCGCGAGGTCGATTCGTTCGTGTGGCAGCGACGCGATGATGGGGACTGAGTGGATTAAGGCAAGAAGTTAAGATGGCGAACCGCCTGGGCGGTTCGCCATTATTTTTGCCGGAACCGAGATGATTCTCAGTGTGCCGCGGCCTTCACTGGCGCGCGCATTGGTATCCGGACCATCCAGATGATAGCGCCGGCGATTACGAGGAAGATGGAGATCAACTGTGTGCCGCTCATAACGCCCCAAATGTTTCCGCGGCCGGGATCGCCACGGAAGAATTCGATCACGTAACGTTCGATCCCATACATGACCATGTAAAGCCCGATCGCCTGACCCTCGAACTTCTTCTTCTTCGTAACAACCCAGTACAGAACGAAGAAATTAACCAACTCGGCGAAGGCTTCATAAAGCTGCGTCGGATGCAGACGGACCCCCAGCGGCGTCCCCACAATTGCGTTCGCCAGGGGATTGGTGAAGACGACGCCCCAAGGCTCATTCGTCGGCTTGCCGTAGCAGCAACCGGCCGAGAAACAGCCAAGACGTCCAACAGCGTGGCCCAATGCTAGTCCGGGAGCAATTACGTCAGCGGCCTTCAGGAACGAAATCTGGTGCTTGCGGAGATACCAGATTGCCGTGCCAAGAGCGAGCACCAGACCACCGGAGAACACTCCGCCGGCCTGAAGCGTGCCAAGGCTGAAAATTTCGCCGGGATGAGCCGAGTAATAACCCCAGTCGGTGATGATGTAGAGGGCCTTAGAGCCGATGATCCCGGCAAGGATCACGAGCCCGCAGAGATTCCACATTTCGTCAGGATCAAGGTGTTGCTTTTTCGAGAGGTGCAGCACGATTGTCAGCCCGAGCAACATGCCCAGGGCGACGAGAAAGCCGTAAGTGGCTATGTGGAAGTGTCCGAGGCTAATCAGGTTGGGATGCACGGTACTATTCTATCTGGATGGAAGTTCCTTTAGGTTAACCCAAAGGTGGGTCCGAAGTTGCCGGGCGCATTAATGCCGACCCGCGGGGCCGTGTGGGGTAGGTCGCTTGTGAACCTTTCAACAAGGTGGGCGCCCGCCGTGGTCCTTTAGGCCTATGCGACTGGGCACTGGCACACCAGACCAATCTTCGAGTCAAGCTCCCTTTCACAAGAAACAGGTTCAGCAGCGTTTATTACCCCATCACCAACTTTGCAGGTCGGCTATGGTGAGTTAGATGCTACGCAGGAGACCAAAGTAGCGCAAGAGACCCAGCGAAAATTGTTGGAAGATGAAATGCTACGCAGGTGCTCGGTACCAGGTTCTTGGTACTGGGAGCATGCCTTGCAGGTGCCAGTACCCTGTGCCCAGGACCCAAAAAGCAAAGCGGCACCGCTTGTGCGATGCCGCCGCAAAATTTTGCCGACCGCGGAATCTATCCTGCTTTTCGCGCGTCCGCCAGCACTTCGTCGAGGGCCGAATCCAGCGCCGACTGGAGGTGTGACGCGCGCTGCGTGTACTCGGTTGCGACGTTGTCGTACTTGCCGCGAATGAGCTGTAGCTCGTCGGCAATGTTCAGGGCCGCCAGAACGGCCAGCCGCAACGAATCGACCGTCGAAGTCTGGGCGGCAACCTGTCTCATCTTGCCGTCAACGTACTCGGCCAACCTCTGTACGTACTCGCGGTCCGAACCACGCAGGTGATAGGTCTGGTCGTAAATCTCAACGCGAATGCTGGAATTCGCCTGTTCCACTCAGTATCTCCTTGATACATCCGGTGCCCCACATCTGTCGCAGTTAACACATGTGGGCCCGCTCTGGTGCTATTCTCCCTCGGCGACCAGCGCATCCATCTGGCCCAGCATCTTCTCGATCCGGCCGCGAACCTCTTCGCGTTCCTTCTTCAGCGAGATGAGCTGCGACTTCGCGGACGCCAACTCCTCTTCCACGGTCTCAAGCTGCTCGCGCAGACGCTCCGCGACCTTTTCGGCCGCAACTTTGGCTTCGCGCGCGCTCTTGAGTAATTCGATTGTGCGATAGACTTTCTCTTCCAGCGAAAGAAATTCGCCGCCGGTACCTTCCATGACAACCTGTTCCGCCTTGACAGACATCTGGCTCTCAACCTCGAGGGAGAAGTGTGTTTCTGGCGCGAGTATAGCGCACGAAGTTGTGGAAAGGGGTGGAAAAGCGTGGATCATGGCATTGCAGGTCACAGGTCACAGGTCGCAAAGCCACTCTCTTGTGACCTGTGACTGTAACCTGTGACTGATTCGGCGTACTACGCCCTGAGCGTCCCACCGAGTTTCGTGAGTGTTTCAATCACCCGCTGCGACCATCCTGCGACTTGATCGTCGGTGAGCGTGCGATCCGGCGCCTGGAATTCGGCCCGGAGGAGCACTGAGTACGTTCCCGCCGCGAGTTTGCCACCGCGGAAAATCTCGGCCGGCTGGAAGCTCTGCAACTCTGCGATTTCGAGCCCCTCGACCGCCGCGCGCATGCGCTCGAATACGACCTTGTCGTCGAATACGAACGAGAAGTCACGCTCGACGGCGGGGAAGCGTGGGATGGGCTTGTAATGCGGTTCGCGCAGGCCGCGCTGATAAAGCCGCTCGAGCAGGATTTCGCCGACATACACTTCCTGCTTCAGCTTGCGCTCCGCAGCGAGTTCAGGATGCAACTGTCCGAAACGGGCGACGGTTGTTCCGTCCACCACGACACGCGCAGAACGACCGGGATGCAGCCACGGCGTGGTATGCGAATCGAAGTAGACGTTCTTTGCTTCGAACTGTCCGACTAAATCCTCAATGTCGCCCTTGATGTCGAAAAAGGAATAAGTGCGGGCCTTCTTCTCCACGGAGAACGGCTCGGCAGTTCCGGTGGCAACGAATGCGACTGACGAACGCTCATCCACCTTGTCGCCCGAACTCTCGAAGATGTGTCCCTGTTCGAACAGCCGAACGTCGCTGTTGCCACGATTCAAGTTGTAGCCGACCTGGTCGACGAGCCCGGGCAGCAGGGAAGTGCGCATGTAAGCGGCTTCCTCGCTCAGAGGGTTCTCCAGGCGAACGGCATTGGGCGCGCCGAACTGCTTGCCTTCATCGATCGGGATGAAGGTCGACGAGAGAGTTTCGTTGTAGCCGAGAGCGAGCAGCGTCTGGCGCAGGCGCGCCTGCTTTCGCGCGTTCGGAAGTTCTACGACCGCGCCGGCGAATGCAGGGAGCGTGTTCGGGAATTTGTTATAACCGTAGATGCGTGCGACTTCTTCGATGAGATCGATTTCGCGATCTACATCGAGACGCCAGGTGGGGACCTGAACGGCGAAGGTGTTATCCGAGGTCGTCTTTATTCCGAAACCGAGCTTCGTCAGGATACGCGCGATTTCCTGTGACGGAATGTCCGTTCCGAGATGACGCTTGACCTCCGAGACATGCATCGTGAGTTCGGGGCGCGGGACCTTGGCTGCGACGGCATCGATCTCCTGTTCGACTTGGCCACCGGCGGTCTGGACGATTAGCTCGGCGACACGAGCGCAGGCGAGTGGAGTAGCGCCGTAGTCGGCGCCACGCTCGAAACGGTGCGAGGCGTCGGTGTGCATGCCGAGACGCTTCGAGGTGCGGCGGACGGAAGCGGGATCGAACCAGGCGGATTCGATGAGCACATTCCGGGTGCGATCCGTAATCATGGTGTCATGGCCGCCCATGACGCCGGCGATTGCAACGGGCTTCACGGCATCGGCTATGACGAGGTCTTCCGGCGAGAGTTTGCGGGTCTCTCCGTCGAGAGTTTCGATGGTCTCGCCCGCGCGTGCGCGGCGCACAACGATCTTGTCGCCCTCGAGTGTGTCGAGATCGAAGGCGTGCGTCGGGTGCCCCATTTCGTTCAGCGTGTAGTTGCTGGCGTCGGCAACGTTGTTGATGGGCCGCTGATCGATCAACTCCAGCCGACGAGCGATGTTCGCCGGCGACGGCGCAATCTTCACGCCACGAACGACGCGGGCCGTGTATCGCGCACAGCCCTCGGCATCTTCGATGAGGATCGGGAAGTCGGGTCCCTTCTTCTCAGAGAACTTCGGCGTGATCGGTTTCAGGTCAACGTCGTACACCGCCGAGGCATCGCGTGCAACACCGTAATGGTTCATCGCGTCGGGGCGGTTGGTCGTGATCTCGGCCTCGTAGGCGAGGTCGTGACCATCGTTGTAGAAGCCCTCAACCGCAACGCCCGATTCGGTCAGGCGCTCGGCAAGACGGCGATCGTCGTCAGAAATGGTCACGAAATCGCGAATCCAGTTGGCAAGAATTTTCATTAAGCCTTTTCAACCTGATAGAAACAGCGACACACTTGTTCTATTGCTTCCCTTTGTTTCTCATCAAGGAACACAAGGTCCAAGCTAACGTCCGACCGAAACATGTTCCAGAAAACCCGAGATATAGCCTCGACGATCTTTTCATCCTCGGTCGCAACTAGACAGAGCGCAACGCGACTCTCCGATTCGTTCTCGTATCTAATGTCTGCCAGAAATGCTTCAGTTACTGGTAAGCTGGAGAAAACGTTTTGGAGAGCGCTCTTGAGTTCTCGTTCTGGCCCCCCGTCTTGTTCTCCGAGAAAAATGATCCCAGGAACTCTTAGCTCTTCGGGATTTTCTCTGTCGCTCATTCAGCGTCCTCTCCGTTGATCCTTCCTTACCCAAACTGCTCCAAGAACCTTACATCTCCCAGATAGAACTGCTGAATGTCGTCGACCCCGTACTTCATCATGGCGACGCGCTCGATGCCCATGCCGAAGGCGAATCCCGAGTACTTCTTCGGGTCGTAGTCGACGAAGTTGAAGACGTTGGGATCGACCATGCCTGCGCCCAGCAGTTCGATCCAGCCGCTCTGCTTGCACGGACGGCAGCCTTTGCCGCCGCAGAAGGGGCAACTGATCATGACTTCGGCGCTCGGTTCGGTGAACGGGAAGAACGATGGGCGGAAGGCGGTCTTCACCGAGGAGCCGAACATGGCTTTCATGGCGTGGTCGAGCGTGCCCTTGAGGTCGCCAAAGGTGATGTTAGTGTCGACGCAGAGACCCTCGATCTGGTGGAAGACCGGATAGTGCGTGGCGTCCACTGTGTCATAGCGATGAACCTTGCCGGGGCAGATGACGCGCACGGGCGGCCGCATCTTCTCCATGGCGCGGATTTGCACCGGCGATGTGTGCGTGCGCAGGACGAGACGGTCGCGCTGCGCCTTCTTCTGCTGGTCGGCGATGAAGAGCGTGTCCTGCGTGTCGCGCGCCGGGTGGTTCGGCGGGAAGTTGAGCGCCTCGAAATTGTAGTAATCGCTCTCGACCTCGGGTCCTTCGGCGATCGAGTAGCCCATCTTCACGAAGACGTCGACGAGTTCGTCGAGCGTGCGCAGCACCGGGTGCTTAAGGCCGAGCTGCTTGCGAATGCCGGGCAGAGTGACGTCGACGCGCTCGGTTTCAAGTTTCGCGGTCGCGGCACCGCCGGCGATGCGCTGTTCCGCGGCAGCAACGGTCTCCTCGACCTTCGCTTTCAACTGATTCACGCGCTGGCCAACATCACGCTTCGACGGGCCGGGCGCGGCCTTTAGCCAATCGTTCACCTGCGCGAGCACGCCGCTCTTGCGCGACATCCAACGATCGCGGAAAGCGCGCCAGTCGGATTCGTTTGCTACGGAAGCAGCTTCGGCTTCGAGCGCTGCTAAAAGTTCGGCGGTCGCTCGGTCGAGTGTGTCGGGTGTGAAGGTTTCGAGTTTTGGAACAGTATATGTGGTAGTCATGTTCCCAAAGTTCGCTTGGGCTTACGCCCTCGCTGGTTTGTGTCGCCGGCTAAAGCCGGCTCTGGAAAATTATCGGGCGCCTAACCCCGGGCTTACGCCCGGGGCTATCATCTTCCGTGCGCTTCGCGCACTGTGTCGAATTGTCGCCGGCTGTCGGTTGCCAGTAAAAGCGAAATGTATCAGCTTTAACCGAGAGCCGGGAACTTCCAAGCACAAAAGGCGGCCTCTCGGCCGCCCCTCGATTCAGCTTTTCGTAGCGAACTTTTGCTACGCCGTGGCTGCGGCGGCCTTGGCCTTATCGGCCAGTGCCTTGAAGCCGGCGGGATCGTTGACCGCGATATCCGCGAGGATTTTGCGGTCGAGTTCGAACCCGGCCTTCTTCAGGCCGCTGATAAATCGGCTGTAGCTGATGCCCTGGTCCTGCAGCGCTGCGCCGATTCGCACGATCCAGATGGAGCGGTACTGGCGCTTTTTCTGCTTGCGGCCGGCATAGGCAAACTTCAAGCCGCGCTGCACCGACTCCTGCGCTGCCTGGTAGAGCTTTGATTTTGTAAGGAAATAGCCTTCCGCCTGCTTCAATATCTTTCTGCGACGCTGGCGGCGCTTGGTACCACGTTTTACGCGAGGCATTGCTTAGCTCCTTTTTTGCGTTCTTTGTTTCGCGGCTGGAGGCAGGAGTCACAGGACTATGGCCTCTTCACTCGCGAGCCCAACCGTCTCTCGGGTCTTCCGAGGGGCCGGGGCTAGGGCGGACCTGGAGTCCGCGGTAACAGCTTGCTCAATTGTACCAGCCCGGTTCGTATCAGGGCACGCCTTTAGGCGTGCCGCCGGGATCATCGCCCACAGCGGCTTTATCCGCCGAGGTGCGATCTAGTACGGGATCATCCGCTTGACCTTGGGGAGGTCAGCCTTGTCCACCATCGAGCCCATATCCATCTGGCGCTTCCGCTTCGTGTCCTTCGAAGTCAGGATGTGGCGCTGGAAAGCGCGTCCGCGCTTCACCTTGCCCGTTCCCGTCTTCTTGAAGCGCTTGGCGGCGCCGGAGTGCGTCTTTAGTTTTGGCATAGTCGTGTACTCACTTCTTATTCAAACAATTGAAACTTGTTCCGGATCTCCGGCCGCTGGACGCGGCCAGCGGGTACTACTTCTTCGGAGGCGCCAGGATCAAGTGCAGCGTGTTGCCTTCCTGCCGCGGCATGTTCTCTACGATCCCCTTATCGGAAATGTCTTTGATCAGCCGCTGCAGAATCTCGCGTCCCAGCATCTGTCGCGTCATTTCGCGTCCGCGGAAGAAGATGGTGGCCTTCACCTTGTCGCCCTCTTCCAGGAATCGCAGAACGTGATTCTTCTTCGTCTGGTAGTCGTGTTCGTCGACGTTGATGCGGAACTTGACTTCCTTGACGACAAAGGTCTTCTGGTTCTTCTTGGCCTGCCGCTCCTTCTTCTCCTGTTCATACATGTACTTTCCAAAGTCCATGATGCGGCAGACAGGAGGTTGCGCGGTGGGTGAAACTTCGACCAGATCCAGACCCTTTTCCCTGGCAATTTTGAGCGCTTCAAAGGGTGCGAGGATGCCCAACTGTCCCCCTTGATCGTCGATCACGCGCAGTTCTCTGGCGCGGATACGCTCATTCGTGCGGATAAAACGCTTGTCGATACGGTCCTCCGAAGATCCTGATAAACCTAAAAATTATAGCATGACGCCATAGTGCCATCGGTCGAGGGGGCTGAGATCGTGCATCGCGCCATCGGACGGAAAATCACGAAGGTCACGAAGGGACACAAGTATCTAAAAGAGGATATTTCCAACGAAGGCTTCCCCCTCGATACCGTTGATACAGATGATTTTCGACTGATTCGACTCGTGTCGACCCTCAATCCACGTCTTCTGGTAATTATCGGTCAGCGCTTCGGTTCGCCCGTTCTCGAAATTCGTCAGCGTGATGGCCTGCAACTCGCGCCCGATGAACTGCTCCTGGAATTCGCGCTTCTTGCGTACGGCGAGCTCGCGCAGGATTCGGTTGCGCTCGCGGGTGACGTCGCCGCGAACCTGGTTCGGCATTGCGGCCGAGGGCGTTCCGGGACGCGAAGAATAAGTGAAGACGTGCAAATAAGTGAAGGGGAGCGATTCGATGAACGCGCGGGTCTCTTCGAAATCGGCGTCGGTCTCGCCCGGAAAGCCGACCATGACGTCGGCGCCGATCGCCGCGGTCGGCATGGCGGCGCGGATCTTCTGGATGCGATCGGCGTAATGCCATGGACGATATTTGCGGTGCATCTTGCGTAGAATGCGATCGCTCCCGGATTGCAGCGGTACGTGCGCGTGCTTGCAGATGCGCGGCGACGAGGCGACCAGTTCGATCAAATCGTCGGACCAGTCCATGGGTTCGACCGAGCTGATCCGAATCTTCTCGACGTCGGTTTCGCCGAGCATAGAGCGCAGGAGATCGGCGAAACGCGAGTGTCCTTCGAGGTCGCGCCCCCAACGTCCGAGGTTGATCCCCGACAGCACGATCTCTTTGTACTTGAGCTCAACCAAGGCCCGTGTCTCTCGAATCACTTCATCGAGTCTTAGCGACCGGCTCTTGCCACGAACATACGGAATAATGCAGAACGAGCAGCGGTTATTACAGCCGTCCTGGACCTTCAAGTTAGGGCGGGTCTTTTCGCTGGCGGTATCGGCGTCGAAGACCGGAGCGGCCATCAGTTCGGTGTGGGCGAATATATCGCCCACGACGATTTCGCCTGCTGCGGAACCGACGCTTTGCAGCGAGACAAAGCCCTGCCGTCCCGCAATGTCAGCCAGTTGACCCTTGTGGGAATTCCCTACGACCACGGAAACGCCCGGAATCTGGGCAATTTCCTCGGGTGCGCGCTGGGCGTAACAGCCAGTGACGAGGATCGTGGCGCCGGGGTTCTCCCGGTGGATGCGGCGGATGGTAGCGCGGGCGTCCTGGTCGGCCGAGGACGTTACCGTGCAGGTATTGAGCACAACGACATCGGCATCCGCGGAGTCCTCCGCGCGCGCCAGTCCTTTGTCAAGTAGCTGACGCTCAATGGCGGCTCCATCGGCCTGCGTCGCGCGACAGCCAAAATTCTCCAGATAAAAACTGCGATCCACGGTTACAATTATACGGGTGGGGAGTGCGCCGCTAACGCGGCCTGCTGAGTTTCAGCGCTATTCAGCAACTTTCCTGATATCTGCCGGCATCATACGTCGGCAGTCACCGGAAATCCCCTGGGAGACTCTATGACACGCCGCATCCTTCTCGCTGACGATGAATTGGCGATTCTACTGACACTGAAAGCTATCCTCGAGATGAACGGTTTTGAGGTCGAAACCGCGGCCTCGGCGCGCGAGGCCATCCAAAAGCTCGATATGGGTCGCTTCGACATGATCATCACCGACATGCGCATGGAGACCGAGACTGCCGGTTATGACGTGATCCGCGCCGCACGCAAGCAGGAGTACGATCCCGCCACGGCGATCCTCACCGCGTATCCCGCGCTGGGCAGCGACTGGAAGAATTCCGGCGCGCAGTCTCTCCTGGTGAAGCCGATGAACACCCAGGAACTGCTTCGGCAAATCGAGGCGCTCCTGATCTCGCACCAGGATCACAAGGTGAAGGACGGTCGCAAGGTCGCGAACATCGAGAACGGAAAGAAGAGCGACTCCGTCAAGCGTGCGGTTTAGCTCCAGAACAATCCAGTACTGAATCTCTGCAGGGAAAAGTGCGGAGGATGGAGGTAGCATCTCTCCGTTCTCAGCGGAGTTGGTTTGAGTACCCCCTACCCCCTACCTCTCCGTGGGGCCTGTTTTCCGCTACTTACGGAAATTTTCCTTCCAGCGCGCTCAAAGGAAAGAATTTAAATCTGAAAATATCAACTCTCCTTTTAGATCCAGGAATTTACGTCGAGAAAAGCGCGCTTTCGCTGCGCGTTATCTGTGGTGTGTCAGGAGGTTGTACCCCGGAAGCGGGGAGCGGGAGATTGGCGGAGCGTTATTGAGGCTAGCATGTGGGCGGTGGAAGTTGTAGTGACGAAGCCAGAGAGACAGGTGAGCGTTGCGGTGATCAGAAG
>JAVUPY010000087.1 GCA_032252755.1 Terriglobia bacterium | reverse complement strand
GCCTCGGCGGGATTGTCGAGGATGGCGCGCAGCAGGGTCCGCCTGGTATTGTTCAGGTTGCCCTCGGCGTCGGCCTTCGCAAATCGCTCCTGCAAACGCGAGGAACCATTGCCCTTCGAGTTCTTTGCCGTCTTAGCTGCGGTCTGCAACTTCGCTCTCTTCTTCGTCCTCATGCCGAACCTCGTGCGATTGCGCCGAAAGTCGCTCCGCACTCAAGGTACAGCATGGCCAGACTCTTGCAAAGATTAGAGGCCCGGACTAACTGCAAAGCCCGGGCCTCAGCCTTAGAATTCGAACTTCAAGCCAACCTGTCCTTCGCGGCCGGGAAGAACCTCGGCCACCGCACCAAAAGGAAGCGCAGGAAGGGGTTGATCCGGACGGGTTTGGACAGCAGCAGGATTGGCCGCATTGAACAGGTTGAACATCTCGAAGTACAGGTTCAGCTTGATACGCTCGTTGAAATCAAATCGTTTGCCCACGCGGATGTCCATATTGGTATACGCGGGCGCGTTGAAGGCGTTACGTCCGGGTCGGAGATCGATGCCGGTGAAGAAGCTGTCTCCATCGACATCTATGGAATCGTTGTTCAGGTCCCGGCTGTAAGGAAAACCGCTCTGGACACGGAATATGCTGCTGAACTGGAATTTCCAAGGGAGATCGAGAAGTCCACTGACCTGAAATGTATGGTTCAGCGAAAGCGATGACGGACCCTTGTCCAATGCGGGTCCGTTGTAGAATTTTCCGGCTTGCGGCACCGGGTTCTCATTGCAAGCCCGGAATGGGCCGGATTGGTTTGAACCACCGCAAGGTTGTCCGTTGTAAATGCCATTAGGGACATTGATTGTGCCTGTAGGTTCACTCACGACGGGAACAACCCCGACAAAACTATCCGAGGGCAGCGCTGTGCCGGTGCCGGTGTACTGGATTACATCGTCGGTTGCATTAGCCCACGCATAGCTTGCTTCGAGGGTGAAGCGACGGCTCATTACCTTCCTGCCAGTAACGATCAAGCCATCATACTTTCCTGAGTACCACGGTCCGAAGCTGTTGATAGGGAGCCCCGTCCCGTCCGTCGTGGAGCGACTGTTGTCAAGCCTGGATGCGAACGTCAGGTTTGAAACTCGCAGACCAAGAATGTCCCGCATATCTCGGTGGTAGTAGTCAGCCGAGACTGCAAACGTGGGAGTGAATTCACGCTGAATTCCGATCTGATAGCCTGCCGTGTACGGAACCTTGAAACTTTTGTCGACGATGGTGGGAAGCTGGTAGGCGCCGATCACGTTTCCTGCTCCAAGGTGCCCGAGCAGGTCCCAGCTAAAGTAGCCCTGAGGCTGGCCGATGGCAGCAGAAGCTTGATCGGCAAACTGCTGCGGACTGAGGCCGGTAAGAGACTGCACGTTGGAAATATCGACGACGGCGCCTGCGGGAATTGGGGCATGACCAGGGGCGACAATACCGTTCAGGTGATCGTTGCCGAAGTAGGGAAGGGCGGGGTTGTACGGGCAGCCCCCTCCCCCAATCTGCGTGTCGGTGGCGTTGCTCGCCACGCATGGGACGTTATACCCAACGTACGCGAACAACGGCAGCATGATGGTTGGGTTTCCGTAGAAAAGGCGCGGGAAGGAGAAGTACGTCACTTGCGTGAGGTTAGCTCCGCCGAAATCTGGGATGTCGCGTGCCAAGCCAAGACGGAAGTGATCGTAGAAAAGGCCGTAGCTTGCGCGAATAACAGTTTTCGGGGTGACAGCCCATGCGAAGCCGACCCGGGGTGAGACGTTCCCATTGGTCGGGAACCTTGAGTCACGATCCCAACGGAGACCTGCATTTACGGTCAAGTTCTTAAAGAGCTTAATGTCATCCTGAACAAAGAGACCGTTGTAGATGTTTCGCAGGCGAATCTGCGAATCCTTTGCCGAGGTCGGTGTTGGTGTCTGGAGCAGATACACTCCGGCGCTGTTCGGCCCATATTGCTGGAGATCGCTATCAGTCGTGAACAACTGGTTGGTGAGGAAAGAGGACTCGGTTCCATCGACTACCATGTGCTGAAAATCCCAGCCGAATTTGAAATTATTTCGTCCCCAATGCTTCGCAAGGCTTACGCCAGCGGACGAATACTTCTGATCCATCAATGTGGGAGTACCACCGTACCCAAGGTGCACGGTATCCAAATCTCCGAGCAATGAGCCGGTATCGTAGGAACTGAATCTATAAAGAGAAGTGTATGCGGCACCCGCACCAGGGTTCGCCGCCTGCGTCCGACTGGGCTCACCGCGGTACTGGTAGAAGGCACTGAACAAGTAAGGATCGGCCTGGTTTCCAAGGGTAGCGGTGTCGCTGAATCCGAGGATCAGGTGGCGTGCGTCGAGGTTGTAACGTTGCGATGGCGTGCTGGTGTAGTCGGAGAGTGGAAGATAATTGGTGATCTGTGTGTTGGTCCAGTTGACTTGCTGCGTCAAACGGTGGTTTCCAAGCTGCTCGTCCAGTTTCCCGCGCAGCCGGGTATCGTACGTCTGGTTACGGAAATCGTACTGTTCCTGCTGGGCGATGATGAAGTCCGGGGTGCCGTTCGGATAGACGAAGTTCAGCTGCCGGCTCTCGCGAATGCGTTCCGCCGATCCGTAGAAGAAAATTTTGTCCTTCTTGATGGGACCGCCAAACTGTATGGCAGGATCCCAACGCAGCAGGAAGGGAGCATTGCTCGCCTTGGTATTCGACGTATCGAGCTTGTAATTACGGTGGAAGAACGAAGCGCCACCGTGCCATTGATTCGTACCGCTCTTGCTGATCACGTTGATGACTCCCCCGGACCCGTGACCGAACTCCGCCTTGTAGCCCGCAGTGATCACCTGGAACTCGAGAATGGAGTCTTCGTTGAACTGTGATGCAGCGCCGCCGCTCACCTCGTCGGTATTCGGCATTCCATCGATGAGAAACAGCGTGTTTCCGGCGCGCTCGCCCATTACGGGAGTGGTTGAGTCACTGGATGCATCGTATTGGCTCGCGCTTTTGGCAGTCGCGTTTTGCTTGTTGATGGTCACGCCGGGCACCAACTGCATCAGGTCGAGGTAGTCGCGCCCGTTGATGGGCATGCTTGAAATCTGTGTCGGAGTGATGGTGCCGCCGGTTGACGATGCGGTCGGTTCTAGCAAAGGTGCTGCAGCCTGAACGGTCGTTTCACTGGCTACCGTGGCGACGCGCAAAGTGACGTTCAATGCCACGGTGCGGTTGACCAATAGCTCCAGGTCCGACGACTTCTGCGAAGAAAATCCGCTCTTGCCAATGGTCACGGAATAGTTGCCGGGGGGAAGACCGGCTACGCGGTAGAGACCTGTCGAGTCGGTTGTCGCCTGTCGCGAGACACCTAATGATGGCTCGGCGATCGTGACCTGGGCTCCGACGATGGCGGCGCCCTGTTCATCGGTGACGGTGCCCTGGATCGTCGATGTGGTTTGCGCATACGCCAAGGGCGCAATTAGAAGGAGTGAGAGCGCCAGGGCCAGGCAAAGCGGCCAACCCCGCGCGCTGACGTTGCGATGTCCCAGGAACGCAGGAACCGACGGATTGCTTTTCATAATTCCTCCAGCGCTTGCGTTGCGGCAAGGCGCCACACCTGATGGGGTCCCCTGAGAACTTGCCGGGTCACGCTCTGCCGATAGCGGGACTATCAGCTTGGCCAAGCTGTTTACATCAACTGTTGCGTGTAGTCAACATAAATCATCATTTAATGAATTTTGCGGATTCTGGGCGGTGCTCACCACTTCCCCGGTTTTTGCCCGCAACTCTACTTGGCGGGTTTCGCGCGCTTGAAAACGATGTCGTGGATGTCTTCCTCCAAGGGGAGCGCGACACTATCGATTTCACCGGATGTGGCGGTCTGGAAACGAACCATCAAATCGCCCAATGTTCGCTGCGACTGTGGGACGATGAAGACGTCATAGTTAAAGTGCTCCAGTGGCGCGGACAACCGGTTCAGGGCAATCCTGAGGTGGTCGCCCTCAATGCTTACCGCTACGGTTCCGTAGGCCGGATGCGTATACGTTCCGGTGTAGTCCTTTAGAGGGTGAGAAGGTTGGGTGCCGGGCTTGCGCTCATCGGCGATCTTCTTGCGTTCTGCATTTTCGGCCTCTGTGACTTTAGCGGCAGTTTCGCGGAAGCGGCTGTCCCAATCGACAGGTGGCATTCCCAACACGCGGTCGAAAACGTTTCTCGCAAGGACCTCCGCGGCGGCGCGGTCCAGACGATTGGTGAAGACAACTACCCCGAGGTGGTCGTCGGGCAGCAGGGCCAAAAGGGTATAGAAGCCGTCGATGCCGCCGTTGTGCCAAATGTAGTGATGCCCGCGATACGTCTGTATGACCCATCCCATGCCATAGACCGGGTCGCTCAGTTCGGGATAAGGCGACGGCGCTCCCATCACAATCTGCGGCGACTGGATCGTTTTCAGGTTGGCTTCGGAGACGATCTGTTTGCCGTTGTACTTGCCGCCGGAGAGCAGCATTTCCGCGTAATGCATCATTTCGTCGATGCTGGAGTGAACGCTGCCGGCGGGTCCGATGGCCGCGGTAGAGGCAAATGGAATGCGCTCAACCTTGCCGTCCACCTCATCGTAGGGCAGCGCGTAATCTGGCGACTTCGCGGAATCGGCATCGCTGAAATTAGTAGAGGTCATTTGCAGCGGGTCGAGAATGCTCGTGCGAACCAGTTGCTCCCAGTTGGAGCCAGCGACTTCTCCCGCGAGATAGCCCGCGGTCATGTACCCGAGGTTGTTGTAGTCGAAACGATTGCGGAATCCCTTTCCCATCTCGAGGTATTTGAGGCGATCAAAGATCTGCTTGCGGGTGAAATCCGAGCTGTACCAGAGCATGTCATTACGCGCCAGGCCGGAGCGGTGCAGCAGCAGGTCGCGAATAGTCATACGTTCGCTCGCGACAGGGTCGGCGAGTTCGTAGGAGGGCAGGTACTGGCGAACGCGATCATCCCAATCCAATTTTTTCTGGTCCTTCAGGATGGCCAGCGCGAGGGCGGTGAAGGATTTGCTCGTCGATCCAACAGGAAAGAGCGTCCTCGCCGTGAACGGCAGTTTTTGTTCGAGATCCCTGTATCCGTAGCCTTTCTCCAGTACTACCGTGCCATCGTGAACGATGCCGATACCCAGCCCGGGCACTTTCCATTCAGTCAGAAGTTGGTTGGCGAAGCTGTCGATGCCTTGGAGCTTCGCCGTGTCTGGCTGGCTCTGCTGCGCAATGGATATCGATGAAAAAAACAGTACGATCCCAACGAGTCGTGCTAATTTCACGGTGCGCTCCAATGCAGTACTGGCGAGGATTGCGGACACTTTTACGTGCAGCCGAAACTGTTGTCAATGAAAATTGCACTATTTGATGACAATGCTTGACATTCTGCATCATGTGATGTAAACCGTCATCCCATCCGGCCCTTGTTGTTTTGCAACCCTAACTGCGCTAGTTCGCCGGACGGAATCCCGGCGGAAGGCAAATTTAAGCCGAGAAGACGGCAGCAGGTTCCCGGCCGTTCATTTCCGGCAGGAGGATTCATCCGTGCGCATCATTCCCATCCCAGTGAAACCGTGCTTGATAAAGTCGCTGATCGTCGCCCTCGTGATTACGTTTGCTCTGATGGCGCAAGATCCGGCATCGGCGCAAGGGCCGAAGCCGTCAGTACCCGCGACAAAAAAAGCCGCAGAAACGGCGCCTGCCCCGGAGCCATCGTCGGGAACTCACGAATTGACAGCAAGCGACCTGGGCGCTTTTCTCGACGGCATAGTGCCCCTGCAGTTGCAGCGCGAGGACATCGCGGGTGCGGTGGTGCTGGTGGTGAAGGATGGCAAGGTCCTGTTCGCGAAGGGATACGGGTATGCCGATGTGGCGAAGAAGACCCCCGTGTCGGCGGACGGCACACTCTTCCGCCCGGGTTCCATCTCGAAGCTGTTTACCTGGACGGCGGTGATGCAACTGGTCGAGCAGGGGAAACTCGACCTGGATCGTGATGTAAACGACTATCTCGATTTCAAGATTCCGCCGCGCGATGGAAAGCCGATCACCTTGCGCAACATCATGACTCACACCTCGGGGTTCGAAGAGACGGTGCAGCAGTTGTTCATTTCCGATGTCAAGGACCTGGTACCGCTGGACCAGTACGTAAAAGCGCACCTGCCGAACCGGATATTCGCGCCGGGGACTCTCCCTGCCTACTCGAATTACGCCACCACGCTGGCCGGATACATCGTGCAGCGCGTGTCGGGACAGCCGTTCGACGACTACGTCGAGCAGCACATCTTCAATCCACTGGGGATGAAAGACACCACGTTCCGTCAGCCGTTGCCCGCGGCTCTGGCGCCAATGATGTCGAAGGGCTACAGGTTGGGTTCCGGAAAAGCGAAGCCGTTCGAAGTCGTGCAGGCGTTTCCGGCGGGAAGTGTGTCCACCACTGCCATGGACATGTCGCACTTCATGATCGCTCACCTGCAGGACGGGCAATATGAAGGAGCGCAGATACTGAAACCCGAGACTGCGAAGCTCATGCATTCAGTGGCATTCCAGAACCTGCCCCAGTTGCCTGGCATGTGCCTGGGATTCTACGAAGAGACGCGCAACGGCCATCGCATTATTGGCCATGGTGGCGACACGGAGAATTTTCACTCGGACCTGCATCTCATTCCGGACGCCAACGTTGGATTCTTCATTTCCTACAACAGTGCCGGCAAAGGAGAAAACAGGCCTCGGGAAGCGTTATTCCATGCTTTCCTCGATCGGTACTTCCCATACCAGGTACCAGACCAGCCGGCGCTCGCGACCGCCAAGGCCGATGCAGAAAAGGTGGCAGGCAGCTACATCGTTTCGCGTCGCGGTGATACCACACTGTTTTGGGTTCTCAACGCGATCGGTCAGACGAAAGTAACTGTCAATTCGGATGGAACCATCAGCGCAAGCGGAATGAAGGATCTGAATGGCCAGCCGCAGAAGTTCCGCGAAATTGCGCCGATGGTTTTCCGCGAAGTCGACGGGCAGGACATGCTTGGGTTCAAGCACGATCAGGATTCGGACCGGCAGATCATGGCCATTGATTTTCCGTTCATGGTGTTCGAGAAGGACCACTGGTATGAGACAGGTTCCCTGAACACTTTCATTATCGTCGCATCTCTTTCCGTGTTTGTGCTGACACTCGTGTTCTGGCCCGTGGGCGCGCTCATTCGGCGGCATTACGGACGCAAACTCGAGATTGGCGCTCGCGATCGTCAGATGCGTCTGCTGGTTCGACTCGTTTGTATTCTGGACCTCGCAATGGTCCTTGGGTTTGTCACCTTCTTCTCGATGGCGATGAAGGACATCGGGATGATGAGTCCCAGCTACAACGGCTGGTTGCGCCTGATCCAGTTGTGCGGATGGCTTGGCGTGATTGGAACCCTGGTGGCGATTTACAACGCGCTTCGGTCGTGGAGCACTCCTGGCCGCTGGTTGTGGAGCAAACTCGGCGACGCGGTAATTGCACTGGCATGCGTCGGATTCGCCTGGTACGCGTTGTTCTGGAATCTGCTGAACCTGAGCTTGAAGTACTAACGGAGGAGAGGTACTCATCGCAGCGCTGTTGTCTGAGTCGTGAAGGAGAACCTATGAACATGTCACGAAAGGGTTTTCTGAAGACGTTAGGCTGTGCCGCTGTTTCCGGCGGGTTTCTCGGCCGTGTGTCGCAGGTCATGGCGGCGACGCAGGAAAAGGTGAAGATCCCTGTGCGCGCGACTCGCATTCGCGATGTCGAGGTCTTTCCATACACCATCAAGACGAAAACCGTCATTAGGATCTCACTGGGCAACGAAGAGACTTCGGAAGGCTTTTTCGTCCGGGTGCGGACAGAAGATGGCGTCGTTGGTTACGGCGAAGGATCGCCGTTCACGCCGATCACGGCCGAGACGCAGCAATCGGCCGTGGTGATGGCAAAGGCGCTGGGCGAAAAGCTCAAGGGCCGCGACCCGTTCGAGATAGCACGTCTGGTATCGGACATGGATGCCTTTGCCCCGGCTAATCCTAGTTCCAAAGCTGCGCTTGAAATGGCGGTGTGGGACATCTGCGGAAAACTCACCGGACAGCCGGTTTGCTGCATGCTGGGACGCTTCAGGAGCCAGTTCGATACCGACAAGACGGTTTTTCTGGAACCACCGGAGGTGATGGCTGAGTCGGCGCGACAGGTGGTGCGCGACGGCTTCAAGACGGTGAAGTTGAAGGTAGGTGAGTCGCCGGAGATGGACACGGCGAGACTTCGCGCGGTCCGCGAAGCAGTCGGGCCCGATATCAATATTCGCGTTGACGCCAACCAGGGGTGGACCCCTGCCGATGCCGTGCGCTCACTTCGGCAGATTGAGAAATACCGGGTTCAGTTTGCAGAACAGCCCGTCGCCTCGTGGGATTGGGAAGGAATGAAGTTCGTTCGCGACAATGCGCCCATCCCGGTCATGGCCGACGAGAGTGTCCACGTGGAGCACGACGCAGTTGAAGGCGTGCGGCGGGGAGCCATCGACATGATCAATATCAAGCTCATGAAATCCGGCGGGATTCTGCACGGAGCACGAATCGCCAGCGTTGCGGAAGCCGCTAACCTGCAGTGCATGGTTGGTTGCATGGACGAAACGAAGCTGGGTCTGACAGCGGCGGCCCACCTGGTCTGCTCGCAGAAGACAATTGTGTACGCCGACCTCGATGCATTTTTGTTCCTGGTGGACGACCCGGTGATCGGTGGCTTTACGGTGAAGGATGGCAACGTAATCATGCCGCAGGCTCCGGGTCTAGGATTGGACCTCGACCCTGGATATCTGTCCAAGTTGCACGTTGCCTGAAATACTCTCCCCCTATCGCGCTCGTTGTGAAAGCAACGGGCGCGTTTTTTATCTCTTTGCACTAATATGGCAGTTCCTTTGTGGGGTGTCAGCCGGATCCCCGGCTCTCTAAACTGAATGAATACATCGCTGCCACGAACGCTCACGTTTCGCGATCTCGTCCTGCTGATTGTTGGAACTGTCATCGGCTCGGGAATTTTCCTTGTGCCCGGACCTGTCCTGCGTGATGTGCAGCAACACGTCGGCCTCGCCCTGCTGGTGTGGATCGTCGGCGGCGTGTTGTCGCTGTTGGGAGCGCTGACCTACGGCGAACTTGGCGCCATGAAACCGCAGGCTGGCGGCCTGTACGTCTACATTCGCGACACGTTCGGACGGCCGATGGCATTCATTTACGGCTGGGCACTGTTCTTCATGATCAGTAGCGGGTCGGTTGCAACGCTCGCGGTTGCGTTCGGCACTTACCTTGGACAAATCGTGTTGCTGACGGCCTTTGAAGCCAAACTGATCGCGGTTGGCATGATCGGCGTGGTTGCCGCAGTCAATGTGCTTGGCACTCGCAAGAGCGCAAACCTCCAGAACGTGGCGACGGCAATCAAGGTCGTTGCGATTCTCGCAATGTCGGCGGTACTGCTCTTGTCGCATAGAAGCGTGCCTTCTGAACCGGTGCTTGAGACGGGTGGGTCGCTGATGTCCGGGTTCGGACTGGCGATGATCAGTGTTCTGTGGGCCTATGAGGGGTGGCAGTATTGCACGTTCAGCGCCGGAGAAACGGTAGACCCGCAGCGCAGCTTCCCGCGCGCGTTCCTCGTTGGCTCGATCTCGTTGATTGTCATCTATGTCGTCGCCAATTTAGGCTATGTCACCGCCCTGGGAAGCGCGGGTGCGGCGGCGTCGAACAGCGTCGCGGCCGAGGCGATACGCGTTGTGCTGGGGCCGTTCTTTGGCAAGCTGATCGCGGTTGCGATTCTCGTTTCTATCTTCAGTGCGGCAAATGGCCTGACGCTCACCTCGCCGCGCGTGTATTACGCGATGGCGAACGATGGGGTTTTTTTCCGGAAACTGGCGGAGGTCCATCCGCGGTTTCGTACGCCCGCACTCGCGGTTGTGGCAGGATCGGCCTGGGCTGCCGTGCTGGCGGCGAGCGGCACGTTTGAACAGTTGCTCACGTACGTTGTCTTCACTGGCTGGATCTTTTATGGTCTCGGCGCGGCGGCGGTATTTGTTTACCGACGGCGCGAACCGGATACTCCGCGTCCGTACCGTGTTCCCGGCTATCCCTTTACGCCGTTGCTATTCGTGATCGCGGCTGCGGCGCTCGTGTTGAATACGGTCGTCGCGGAACCCCGGCGGGCCTTGGTCGGACTGGTACTCGTGATTACCGGGGTTCCCGTGTACCTGATTTGGCAACGTCGCGGTGCCCCCTCAAAAGCGCTCAGCGCGCCTCGGGCCTAACTCCGGCGGCGAATGCAGCAGTTGCGCGCCATGTGCGTTCGCGAACTGTGAATTGCTGAATGCGCTCACGACAAACGGCAAATCCCAGGCCGGAAATCTGAGGGACGGCAATCGTGCCGCGCGAACTCACGACCACTTCCGGTTCGATGATGTCCTCTTCCCAGTAGCGCGCACTCGCCGAAACATCTCCGGGAAGGACGAACCCCGGCAAGGAGGACATGGCAACGTTGTGGGCGCGGCCGATGCCCGATTCCAGCATCCCGCCACACCACACAGGAATTGAGTTGTCGAGACAGACATCGTGTACGGCTCGTGCTTCTGAGTGGCCACTGACGCGTCCCAGCTTGATATTGATAACGCGACAAGCGCCCAACTCGATCGCCGCGCGCGCGTGGCGAGAGTTGTGAATGCACTCGTCGAGGCAGATTGGAGTCTTCACCGCCCGCTGCAACTGCGCGTGCAGGTAAATGTCGTCCCAATTGAGAGGCTGCTCGATCATCATCAGGTTGAATTCATCGAGTTGCTGCAGTAGCGGCGCGTCTGCTGGGCGGTACGCAGAGTTTGCGTCGACCATGAGGAGAGTGTCGGGGAACTGCGCGCGCACTCGGCGGACGACCTCGATATCCATGCCGGGCTTGATCTTCAGCTTGATGCGCTGGTATCCGGCCGCGAGTTCTTTCTCGATATTGTTTAACAGGACTGCAGTGTCCGACTGGATGCCAAGGGAGACGCCGGAGGCGATTTCCGTGCGAGTGCCGCCGAGCAACTTGCTGAGAGGCATCCCCAGTTCCTGCGCCTCGATGTCCCAAAGCGCGTTCTCGAGCCCTGCGCGAGCCATCTCATTGCCGCGAATGGCGGATACGAGACCGGGAATCTCCGACGCATGATCGACGGTTTTGCCGAGTGTCATTGGAACGATGTAATCGGAGAAGATATGCCACGCCGTCTCGGTGGTCTCCGCGTTATAGAACGGTTCCTCCTGGGTGGTGATTTCGGCCCAGCCCCTGAGACCATCCGCGCCGACCTCGACCAGAAGCACCCGTCGTTCGAATGTCGTCCCGAAGCTGGTTTCGAACGGAGCTTTCAGCTTCATCTTCAGTTCGCGTAGCGCGATGAAGTCGATCTTCATAGGTCCCCCCAGGTGTTTTCGTCCAGACGGTTTACAACAGATGATGCATGAAGTCAAGAAGTGTCATTATATGATGATTTCATGATTGACAGGAAGTCCTAGTGACTACAAGCTAAACGGCAACATGGGTAGTCAGAGTCGATACACGGAACGAAAACTCAGAACTCAGGCGTGACCGTCCCAGTGCTGCCGCAATGTGAGAAATAGTTTCGCCCTGAGAAGGTAGGGATAAGGTTGGTGAGCGCGGTAGGAATCGAATCCGCGTTCATACGTAATTTCAAGTACTTGCGGAGCACGGACGGCACTCGAAGTACGCGAAAAACGCCAATCGTTCGGCGTAATGGATTGTAGCTGGATTGCAGCGAATGGCGGTCCCCATCTCCAGCAACTCTGGATGGATTACGGTATGACGATATATCAACAGCTATCCGCATCGGAGGCAGGTTCGAGGTGCGCAATGCCCTCGAAGCGTGTCCAGTATGCCTTGGGGTCAGTACCATTGGCGCCGCTATGGCCGAACCCTTCATCGTCCACCCAATCGATGTCTATCAACTGCGTCACACCGTCCGTGAAAGTAACTCGCATCCGTTTGCTGACGTTTGCACGTAGTAGTTGCACCGCAGTATCCATGGGCATTGCAGGAAGCACATCATCAGCGCGATTGCCCTTACGGGGTTTCAGCATATGACTTGATTCTACCCCTTCGAAGAACGCCCCTTGACGATAGTTGGCGCGAACAGGCCATCTCACTCATTAACTAATCTAATGGAGCGGTGAACTACATAAGGTGAAAATGCCATTCTTCAGCCCCCTGGCAACTCATTTTCCGCCAACTCGGATGGGCCATACCGAGACTGCGAGTTTCGCCAGCCTACTTTGCCGCTCAGAAATCTCGTCAGGGCCCCAGTGCTTCTTCCCGCCGGCTTCCTGGGTCAGAACAAAGTCTGAAGCCGACAATGCTTCACTCTTCCTCGGTGAGTAGTCCGCAGAGCCCAACTGTGCGTTCTTGCTAGCTTGCATAAGAACGATATTGCCCAACCTGAATACCCATTCTCCAAGAGGCTTGCGCGCCTCTTTCAGGCTTTTGGGTAATATATGTTCTAGGTTGACGCCACCACGTTTTGAAACATCCCAATGCGGATCATCCTTCTGATTCGGGGTCCGGACATGTTGCTCGAGTGTTATCAAGTAGTACTTCGCCAGGTAGGCCTTTGACACGTCAGCGGTGGCGAACGCTGCTTCGAATTGCGCGTCTGTTGGAACGTAAGGACTGAACTTCTCGGTCATCTCCGCGATAGTTTTAATCTCACCCTTGTTGAGGGCGCGCGCAACTTCGCCATACTTCTCTTCCAGCGACCCGCTACCAAGGCGCCCCGAGATCAGCAACCGTACAGACCAGTTCAACACGGTCTTAAGGACCTTCTCCAATTGTTGAGGTTGATCCTTGAACCTCTGAACTGCAGCCAACAGGAGAGGTCGGCCTTGCGTGACGCGTATGAAGTGAAGCATCTCCAAATGATATTTGAGAGATTCTGGGTATCGATTCCACAACTCATCAGATGGGTTTAGCACCGCTGCATAGTGGGCAGCGTTCACCGTGAAGCTATCCAACAGCTGAA